>JAJQBO010000110.1 GCA_021203245.1 Planctomycetaceae bacterium | reverse complement strand
ACCGCCGGGGTGACGTGTGTGGGTGCCGATATGGACGCTTTTGCGATGATTGGCTGCAATAATATGGATGATTCAGAATACCTCATGAGGGCGAAGTAAACCCACTTCATATGCAACAAACCTCCCCCCCAATACGATGCTGTTTTTACTGCCTAAATCATTATTCGACATGACGGAAAAAAGCCAAATATGAGGAGGAGGCGGACCGAGTGGCCCGCCTCCTTTTTTGTTGCCGGCACGGGCGTGGCCGCGTCTATTTTCTGTAATGCGGCGAATACTTCGCGGCGAGCACAATGGCTTCGGTCATGCTGACGGCGCTGGCGAGGTTCTTGCCCGCAATATCCATGGCAGTGCCGTGATCGACAGACGTGCGCAGGATGGGCATGCCTCCCGTAACGGCGATGGTGCGTTCGAAGTCGAGCGTCTTGGTGGCGATATGCCCCTGGTCGTGGTAGAGCGACAGCACGCTGTTGAAACGGCCCTGCAATGCGAGATGGAACACCGAATCCGCGCCGATTGGTCCCGTGACGTCGTATCCCATGGTGCGAAGCTCTTCGACTGCTGGATAGACTGCCCGCAATTCCTCATCGCCGAAGAGGCCGTGTTCGCCGCTGTGGGGATTGAGGCCGGCGATGGCCATCGTCCCCGACTCGACCCCGAGTTTTTTCAGCGCTGCGGAACAGCGGCCGACATAGTCGACGATACGCTCCTTGGTCACCATGTCGCAGGCCTTGCGGAGTGAGACGTGGCGCGTGAGGAAAAACACACGCATGCCCCGCACCTCGAACATCGTCAGCGGATCCGGCGTGCCGGTGAGCGCGCCGAATATCTCCGTGTGGCCGATGAAGTCGACGCCGCCCGCTTTCAGCGACTCCTTGTTGATGGGCGGGGTGGCGACGGCGTCGACCTGCGACGCAGATGCGAGCTCGATGGCCTTGGCGATATATTCGCAGGCGGCCCGGCCGCACATGCCGTCGATTTCGCCGATTGGTAATCGCGCCATGTCGACGTTGTCGACGGGATAGAGGGCGAGGACCCCATCGGAATACTCCCCGCGCGCCGGATCTTCCGTGATGTGGGTCTTCAGCGGAACGCCGGTTATGCGGTAGGCGTTCTCAACCACATTTCTATCGCCCACCACCAGGCACCGCGCCGCCGCGCGCGCTTCCGACCCGGCAAGCGCCTTGACCACGATCTCCGGCCCAATGCCCGCAGGGTCGCCCAGGGGAATGGCCACTATGGGTTTGTTCATCGCGCTGCTCCTTTTCGTCACCAGTGTGAAAGCCGGGGGCGAAGGTCTGCAAGTGGTATGATGGCATAATATGTCATATATGTATCTATATCTAGTAAAATGTTGTAATTCTGAATGAAGTCTGTGCATACAGGCGGGAATAATCTCGGCCCTGCCTGTTGACTCCCTGGAGACGGCGTGGTATGACTATATGACATCAAAAAATGACACATCGCGGCATTTCCACGCGATTTCTTGCCGGAAAATGTGAGGGAGACATCTATATGACGCGTCCTAGACGTGAAGTGCAGAGACGTCGCGTTCATGAGGATATCGTTGACTATCTTTTGTCCGACATAAAGAGCGGCGTGTATAAAATCGGGGAGGAATTGCCGTCCGAGCGTGACCTTATGGACGAGTTCCAGGTGGGCCGCCCGGCGATACGCGAGTCTCTTCTTAAACTGGAGCGCATGGGGGTGATTGAAACGCGGCCCGGCGTTCGCGCCCGCGTCTGTGAGCCGTCGGTATCGCCACTCCTGGAGGAAATGGGAAATGTCGTCGACCTCGACCTCCAGACGCGCGAGGGGCTGAAAACGTACCAGTGCGCGCGCAGCTTTTTCGAAAACGCCCTGGTGCGGATAGCCGCCCAGAACATTGACGACCAGCAACTGGAAAAACTCCGGAGCCTTCTCGACCGGCAAAAGGCGCTTGGCGACCGGTTGGCCGAACTCACGGAAGTGGACGTGGAATTCCACGAAGTCATCGCCGCCGTATGCGGCAATAAGCTGGTCATCGCCCTCTTTCACAACATGGGAAAATGGCTGGTGGAACAGCGCAAGACAACGCTGGCCCGCCCCGGCCAGCCAAAGCGGGCCTATGAGGCGCACAAACGCATTTACGACGCGCTTGTCGCCCACGACCCCCAACAAGCCGAAAAGGCCATGACCGAACATCTGCAACAGGTAGAGGAGATATACCGCTCCATCGTCCTGCCCCATACCGACAGCAAGGAATGATCCCTACGCGACCAATTCTTTGTCCCCGACTCGTGCGCGGGAATTTTTGGAAGTGAGGCCCTCACGGCATCCTGACAGCGGAGGAACACGCACCATGACGAATACCGATACCCTGTATTTTCTGTGGACAACCGGTGAAACGATAACGGCGCGAAACATGGTCTTCATGTACGCGTCGAACTCACTCCATCTCAAATGGTGGGAGAACGTGCATATGCTGGTGTGGGGGGCAGCGTCGGAACTCCTTGCCACCGACCTGGATATTCAGGAGGATATGCAGACGTTTCTGGAACTGGGGGGCCAGGTATCTGTCTGCCTGAGATGTTTGGAAAAAATCAACCGGGTTGTCGAGATCCGGGAGATGGAAAAGTACGGCAAGTTGAAAGTGTACTACGTGGGGGAATTTTTCACCTCGCTTCTTAAACAGGGCGTGCCGCTCGTCTGCGTCTGACCTTCGCGGGTCAGGCATGGTGCCGACCTTCTTTTTATCTGCGGGATGATAATGGCGAGTGTCAAGCTCGACACACATGTGCATTGTTATCCGAATATGTTTTCCCGGTCTATTAATTTTATAACATCATCCCATTCTCCTCCATCTCCTTCCATGAAAAGAGTTCCCCAAGCCGCGCTCTGCACTCTCGTAATGTCGAGTCGCTACCCACCAGTACCATTTCGCGAAGGATATCCTCATATGAACGGAACGGACAAGAGAGGTTGGGGGGATGTCCGTTTCAATCATAACCCCTTAAATAATAAGGAGTAAAGCGATATTTTTTCTTGAAATTTTCTTGATCAATGAATTTCATGCACTATAATGAAGCTAACGCTTTTTAAATAATGATTGGTTCCTGCCTGCGTTTTACGGTTACTACTGGAATAAGCCGAAAAGCGAAGCATTCAAT
>JAJQBO010000236.1 GCA_021203245.1 Planctomycetaceae bacterium | reverse complement strand
GCCGAGGACGATGAGCCGTTCCATGATGTTGGCGAGTTCGCGCACATTGCCGGGCCAGTCGTAGCGGCACAGCAGGTCCATCGCCTCGTCCGAGATGTCGCGGACGCGCACGCCTTCCTCCTGGCGGAAGCGTTCGAGAAAATGCCTGGCCAGGCCGGGGATGTCGGTCTTGCGTTCCCGCAGGGGCGGCAATTCGACCGAGATGACGTTCAGGCGGTAGTAGAGGTCCTGGCGGAACTCGCCCGCCTCGATGCTTTTTTCCAGGTCGCGGTTCGAGCTGGCGAGGATGCGGACGTCGACGGAAATGGTCTCGGACGAGCCGACCCGTTCGAATTCCTTTTCCTGCAGGACGCGCAGAAGCTTCCCCTGCAGGCCCAAATCCATCTCCGACACTTCGTCCAGGAACAACGTGCCGCCGTCGGCCATTTCGAACCGGCCGATGCGGCGCTTGTCCGCGCCGGTGAACGCGCCCCGTTCGTGGCCGAACAGTTCCGACTCGAGCACGCCGGCCGAGAGGGCGGCGCAGTTGACCTTGACGAGCGGCTTGTTGCGGCGCGGGCTTTGCGCGTGGATGGAGCGGGCCACCAGTTCCTTGCCGGTCCCGGACTCGCCCCGGATGAACACGGTGGCGGACGACGGCGCGGCCTGGCGGATTTCCTCGAACACCGCCTTCATGGCCGGGCTTTTGCCGACAAAATCCGCCGGCTTGAACTTTTTCGCCAGTTCGTCCTTCAGGTACTGGTTTTCCGCCACCAGCCGGTGGTGTTCGACGGCGCGGTTGACGACTAGGTCGATTTCCTCGGCCTTGAACGGTTTCATCAGGTAGTCGAACGCGCCCCGTTTCATCGCCTCCACCGCCGTTTCGATGGTGGCGAAGGCGGTCATCATCACGACCGGGAGCTGCGGATCGAGGCGCTTCGCCTCCTGCAATAGTTCCATGCCGTCCATCTCGGGCATGCGCATGTCGGTGAGGAGGAGCGACGCCGATCCGTCCGCGACGGCGTCGAGGGCGTCGGCGGCGCGGCCGAAGCCGACCACGTTCAGGTCCGGGCGCGCCAGCGCCTCGAGCAGGCTGTCCCGCATGAATTCGTCGTCGTCGACGATGACAATCTTGTCCTTAGGCATAGAACGATACGCTCCCGTGCGGGTTCACCACCCGCATATTTTCTTATACTGTAGTGGAAGAACGATTTCATGGCAACTGCAATGGCGCATGAACCGAGCGGGGCAAGGCCGCTCCATACTCATCCAAAACACGCAACCGAGCACAAAACCTGCTCCCTCTCCCTTCGGGGAGAGGGCTGGGGTGAGGGGGCCTCCTCCGCCAGGAAAACCCGTATCGCCATTCACCCCGGCAACACAAAGGTAATCGTCGCCCCGCGCGGCTGGTTATCCCCCACGTCAATCGCCCCGCCGTGGTCCTGGATAATCTTGTGGACGATGGCGAGGCCGAGTCCGGTACCGTCCTTCCTCAGGGTAAAGAACGGGTCGAAGATTTTCGCCTTTGCCGCATCCGGCACGCCGGGGCCAGTGTCGGCGAAGCGGACGGCCAGGGTCGGCCGCCCGTTCGCGTCCACGCCCGGCCGGGCGGAGATGGTGATGGTCCCGCCCGGCTCCATCACCTGGGCCGCGTTCAGGATTACGTTGAGGCTGGCCTGGACCATCTGGTCCGGGTCCATCTCGCGCGGCTGTTCGCCGTCGGGAATGTCGTAGACCACGGCGACGCCCCGCTGCTCGAGTTCCCGCGCCGCCATGTCGACGGCGCCCCGCGCCACTTGGCTGACGAGGGCGTGACGCATCTGCGGCGGGCGGCTCCGCGTGAAGGTGAGCATGTCGGTGACGATGCGGTTCAGGCTGGCGGCGGCGGCGATGATCTTGGAACAGGTGGAGAATTCGCCGCTGTCTTCGGGAAATTTCCGCCGCAGGCTCGAGGCGTAGAGTTCGATGCCGCCCAGGGGATTGCGGATCTCGTGGGCGACGCCGGCCGCCATTTCGCCCAGGGCGGCGAGGCGGTCGTGGCGGTTGGCGCGTTCCTCGAGTTCACGCAGTTCGGTGAGTTCGGAGAAAATCTGCACCGCGCCAACGTTGCGGCGCACGCCGTCCTCGTCGTTCCACACCGGGCTGGCCGAGGCGGAGAAATAACGCAGCCGCCCCGTCCTGTCCACCAGCCGCATTTCGATGCCCCGGAAAGCCTTGTCCTCGTGCATCGAGCGCATGAGCATCATGGCGAAGTCCCGCACCGGGCCGCGCATGACGTCGAGGACAAACATGCCTTCCGGGTTGTCGGGGAGGTCGTCGGCGATTTCGCCCAGCACGTTCGCGGCCGGGTTCCAGGCCATGATCCGGCGCGACAGGTCGATGGCGACGATGCCGTCGGCGGAGGACTGGATGACGCCGGAGAGGAAATTCTTCAGGGACGACACCTGGGTGACGGTGTCCGACAGTTCGCGGTTCTTGCGGCTCAATTCGCCCGTCAACTGGTTGACCTGTTCCTGCAGCAGTTCGTGCGAGTGCTGCAGTTCCGCCGTCGCGGCCGAATAGGCGCGCATGATTTCCGCCAGCTCCTGCAGGTCGGGCGGCGCGGCGGAGGAAGGCGTGGAGGCGGAGTCGTCCGCCATCGTCAACCCTTTTTGTCCGAATACCGGGGCGTGGTCGGGGGCATGAAGTTGCCGCCGCCGTAGGCCTTGTTCATCGCCTTGCCGCGCTGGATGCGGCTGATCTCGCCGGACACCTTGCCCTTCTGCTCCTCGAGCATGGCGCGGCTGGCGTCTTCAAGCTTGATGATGGCGTCGAGGATGCCGCGCAGGTCGTTGTAGGCCTGTTCCACCGCCGCGTGGGCCTCGGGGCTGGCTTGTTCCCGCCCGCCCGCCTCCCAGCGCTGCCGGTGCGGTGTGGCCTGGACCGCCAGGTTCTGGTTCTTGTTCATCAGCCGCTGCTTGTCGTTCAGGAGCGAGAGGAGTTCGTCCTCCTTGGCCTCTTCGACAAGCTTCTGCTGCAATTTGGATTTTTCCAGAATGCTACGGCATACATCCGCCTGGGCGTTCAGCAGGCGCGCGAATTCCCGCGCGCTTTCGTCTATAGCCTCCATTTCAACCCTCCACTCTCTTCGCCAGACCAAAGAGATACAGTATATGCATGTGGCGACGATTTAACAACACTGCTGTCCAAAACAGTGACGGAGCGGCGATCAC
>JAJQBO010000263.1 GCA_021203245.1 Planctomycetaceae bacterium | reverse complement strand
CATCTTTGCAGGCGCCGCAGGCCTGGCAGGCATCGGAAATGACGTGGGCCATATTTCTCTCCTTGTGTGCTCGCTACAAAACAGGTACCCACCCTACAGGGAGGGCAAAAAGTCGCATTTCTTGAGACGGTACGGTTTACCTTACACTATGGATGGGCAAAATCAACGAAAAAACAGGGGAAAAAGTAAAGAGGGGAAAGTTGGACCAGTCATAGATTCCCTCCGGGTAACCAACTCCCTCCACTAGACTTGGAAAAAGCAGGCTCTTCACCCGCACACCGTTTTCTCGTTTGCCTTGGCACCGTATACCCTCTATAGTAGCGGCTCTTCCCTTTTTGAGGATTACCCGTGGACAGCCAACGCTTCAACCTGACCCAGGGCAGCATCACCCGAAAGCTGCTGATGGTCTCCCTTCCCATCATCGGCACGCAACTGATGCTGATGGGCTATAACCTGGTGGATATGTTCCTGCTCGGCCGGGTCAGCTCGGGCGCGGTGGCGGCGTCGGGCTCGGCCGGCATGTTCATGTGGCTGGCGGGCGGGCTGATGCTGGTGGGCAGAATGGGTTCGGAAATCGGCGTCGCCCAATCCAAAGGCAGGCGCGATACCACCACCGCCATGGGGTTTTCCCACGATTCCCTCGCGCTCGCCCTGCTCCTCGGCCTCGTCTTCGCGGCGGCGTGCCTACTGATACCCGGCTCGCTCATCGGCTTCCTCAATATTCAGGAACCGGACATCGCCATGGATGCGGGAGAATACCTGGCCATCATCGGCCTCGGCATGCCGGCCCTGTTTCTCTCCAGCGCGATCGGCGGCGCATTCACCGGCGCGGGCAACTCGCGCGCGCCATTTTTCGTCAACGCCATCGGCCTTGGCCTGAACGCCTGCCTCGACCCGCTGTTCATCTTTTCCCTCGGCCTGGGCGTCCAGGGCGCGGCATGGGCCACAATCATCTCGCAAAACATCTCCTGCCTGCTTTGCATCTACTGGCTCCTCTACCGCACAGACCGGCCGTTTCCGCACTTCATCATCCGGCAACGGCCCGACCCGGCCCGTGTACGGCAAATCCTCCGCTGGTCGGTGCCGGTCAGTATCGAAAATATGCTCTTTACCTTTTTCTCCATGGTCGTGGCGCGGCAGGTGGCTCTGTTCGGGGCCGACGCCATCACCGTTATCCGCGTCGGCAGCCAGGTCGAGTCGCTCTGCTGGCTGATCTGCCTCGGCTTTTCGTCGGGCATTACCGCCTTTATCGGCCAGAACTACGGCGCAGGGCTGTGGATGCGCATCCGGCGGGGGTTGCGGCTGTCGCTTCTCGTGATCACGGCGTGGGGCCTGGTGGTGACGGCGCTGTTCCTCACCTTGGGGCGGGAAGTCACCGGGCTGTTTGTCCCGGAAGAGCGGATCGCCGATATGGGCGAGGTGTATCTCCGTATCCTCGCCATAAGCCAGGTGTTTTTCTGCCTCGAATCCATCGCCGCCGGGGCGTTCCGCGGCTTGGGCCGGACCACGCCGCCGTCCATCGTCTCCATTCTCTGCAATGGTGCGCGCGCCCCCTGGCCTACCTCATCCCCGCCATGGGCTTCGGGCTGCCGGGCATGTGGTGGGTGATTTCCATCACCGCGTCGGTGCGCGGGCTGTGGGTTTTTGTGTGGTTCCTCCTCTACGCCCGCAACAAACCGGTGGAGGACGTGCCCCCCCACGCCGCTGCCGAGCGAAGTCTCGAGCGATGTGCCGAGCGTTCGCATCCTGCCATAGGCCTTATCCATAAGTACTTACCGCAGGTGCGATAATTTATTTACTAAAGGTATAGTTTTTTGTTGAAATATTACTGTACCGACTGGTACTGTTATTTCAGAGGCGGGGATGACCGCCGAGACCTTTGACAGGAGCCAGCCATGCACAAGCGTATCATTTGGGCGCTCGCCGCCATCATGTTTGCCAGCGTTATCGTCACCCCCCTCCAGGCGATGGAGCCGCTCAAGGCAGCCCAAAGCCAGGAACTGGTCGCCAACGGGCGCGGCCGCCCCGCGCCCCGCCGCGACCGCGACCGCGGCCGCGACCATGACCGTGGCCGGCGCGATCACCGCCGCCACAGCAATTCCGGCTGGGGCTGGGCCATCGCCGGCGCCGTCGTCGGCGGCGCGATTGCCTCAAGCATTGCCGAATCGTCCCGCCCGGCCGAACCGGTGCTGGTGTGCGACGCCTACGGCAACTGCTACTACGTCTACCAGTAGCGCCTTTTTCGCAAAAACCCCGCTGAGACCGCGCAGCGTCTCCGCCCCGCGCAGTCGCGTTGGGAATGATTGAAGCCTGCCTTTTTGCCATGTGGAGATTGTGAGCTGCGTGGTGTGCGGAACGTGTGGCCCGGACCTGGCGGTCCGGGCCATTTTTGTTTTCCGCATTGGGAGAAATCCGCGGCACTTCCCCCATACGTCACCCCGGGGTGACGATGGGGTAGGCGCGGCGGGAAAGATTATATGGTGAGGCTATTCGGCGATCGCAACCGCCGCAACCCGGCCCGCCTTACTCCACTTCGGCGACGATGCGCATATCCTTGAAAAATTCGCAGCCAGCCACCGGCGCGCGGCCGGGACCGGGCGGGCGGACCATGATCGGCTGTTTGACCTGGTTTTCCGGCTTGCCCTCGGCCGCCTTGCGGGCGCGCCATTCGTCATAACAGCCCGGCGCCAGCACCACCGCGCGAGGGAATGCAATGCGGCCGTCGTCGCGCTTGGCCTGGTATTCGATGTTGCGGTGCATGAGTTCGTCGTCGAAAACCGAAAGAAGCTGCTGCAACCGTTCCCGCAGCATCTTGCCCTGGCTGCCCGGCAGGCCGTCGTCGGTCGCTCCCCGGCATTCCATCGCCACCACGTAGCGGGCGACGTCGCCTTCGATTTCGTAAGTGAGGGTAAAGCCGTTCATGAGCGGGCCGTTGACCGCCGCCGTCTCCATCGCCGCGATGACCTGGTCCTCGGTCAGTTTTTCGCCTGTCGCCGACAGGACCGATCCGGCCCGGCGCTCAAACGCCACCAGCGGCGTCCGGCGCATGAACCCGGTCACGCGCACCAGGTCGCCCATATCGTACCGATAGAACCCGCCGCTCGTGGTGATGATAAGCCGGTACAACTCGCCTTCCTGCAATTGCCCGGGCAGCAGCGTCGGCAGGATGCCGTGCGGATCGTCGACGTCGGCGGGGACGAATTCCATTACATGGCCGCCGACCGCGAGCACGCCCGAGGGGTCGTCGTCCCGCAGGGGAATGGAGAAGGTGCCTTCGGACGCGCGCAGGCCCAGACAGCGCATCGGCGTATTGCCCCACAGGGCCGCGACGTGGGGAAGATAAAACGACGACGCCCCGCCCTGCCAGGTCAGGATCATCGCCAGATGCGGCCAGGCCGCCATGGGAGTGAGAAGGCCGTCGGCGCGCACCTTTTCCCGTAACGCCCGCGCCCGCGACGGATTGGGCCGGAACATCAACGCCAGGCTCTTGAGAATGGGCGGGGCGTTCGTGTCGCCGCGCGCGGGATGGCCATGGGCGAGGTGATCGAGGAGGCGGTCGGCGTCGCGGGCCATCCGCCCGGCCATCGCCACCAGGGTCGAGGGATTGACCGAGGTGACGACGCGGAGGTTTTCCTCCGCCAGGGCGAAAAGAATCAGGTTGAACCAGCGGTCCTCGGCGTCGGGCAAGCGCTGAATCGCCGCCGGAACCGCCATCCGCCGCCGGACCGGGATGGACTGGGTGTCGAGTTGCTTGCCGCTCATCGCCCCGTAGGGGATGCCGCCCGGGGTCCTGCCGAATTCGGCCGGGCTGGCCATGACCAGGTATTTCCCCTGGTTCACCAACGGGTGGTCGCGGTAGACGTGGTACATCCAGATCAGGTGCTGGCGGTGGTGTTCGCGGATAAAGGCGCGGTTGACCGGGCAGAACTTCGGCTCCGACGTGGTGCCGCTCGTCAGGGAAAACATGTCGGGCTTGCCAGGCGTGAGGACGTTTTCCTCACCCGCCTTCATGCGGTCGATCTGGGGGAGGAAGTCGGCGTAGTTGCGAATCGGCACGTCGCGGCGGTAGGCTTTCCACAGATCGGTGCCGGGGAGGTCGGCCATGGCGGCGAATTTGTGCTGCACGCCGAACTCGCTCTGACAATTCGCCTCCAGGATGCGCCGGAGCGCCTCCTCCTGGGTGGCGAAGGGCCTGTTGACCGCCTGGTCGAAGCGCCCGAGGGGCTTGTGCATGACCTGGTCAAAGACCCAGCTGAGAAGTTTTGCCATTATGGCGTCTTTCACAGCGGACCCTCAGTGCGAAAGAGCCATACTACGCGAAGCGCGGCCGGGTTACAACGCGAAATTCAGCCGGGATTCCGTCCGGGTTGATGCCGCGCGGGCGGCTTTCGTTCTCGCGGGAGAAAGCCCTATCATCCCGGTTGAGGACGAAATACATAAAACAGGTTGGGTTCGGAGACGAGGTAAAGGACGCCGCCGCCGTCCATCGCCACGCCCTCGGGCTGCGGCACGGGCGACGTCAGCCCATGGCCGGCATAGAGCGACAGGCTGCTGACCGGATGGCCGTCCCGGTCCAGCTCCAGGATGATGCGGGATTCGTCGGACAGCACGAGAAGGTGGCCGTAGCGTTCGTTGAAGTGGAGGCCGGAGATGTCGGTCAGGAAAAGGCGGTCGTCGCGGGCTTCGTCGCTCGTGACCTCGATGTTCAGCATCGCGCCCGGGGCGTTGGGAAAACCGGTGACCTCGTAGATATGGATCGGGCGCTTTTCCTTGGCGGCGTAGAGTTTTTTCCCGGAGGCGTCCCATGCCAGGCCTTCCACCCCCTTGTTGCCGGCGTCGCCCGACCCGACGGTGATGCGCTGGAGAGCCCGCGCATCGACCGACTCGGTCCCGGCGTCGATAAACACCTGGAAAAGCTTTTGCCCCCGTTCGTCCGAAAGGATATAAAACCCGTCTCCGATATACTCGACAGCTTCGGGATCGGCCATGCCTGTCAGGCCTATGCGGCGGAGAACTTCACCCCCGGTGGAGAGTTCGAGGATTTCCGCCAGGTTGTTGACGACGGCGAAGAGGCTGCCCGTGTCCGCGTTCCAGGTGAGGCCGGAGAGGTTGTCAGCGACGCCGTCGACCGGCTTCGCCTCAAGGACGACCGCGTAGTCGGCGAGCCAGAGCGAGCGCTCGCGCCAGTGCCGGGCGTACCACCATTCACGCACAGTGAAGGACGCCCGGCCGAACAGGCGAAAATGCCAACCTGCCGCAACCGCCGCAACCAGCGCGACTATGGCCGCGATGCAGAGGACGGTCCTGAGTCCGGGCTTTTTGCGTCGGTTCGTCATGTGCGCCCCTCCGTTCTTGCGTCTGCCGACAAGTTTACCGCAAATTTCCGTCAAACCGGCCGGAATTTTTCCCGCTGCGATCGCTTGGTTTAAAGATCTGGCACAGGCCCTGTTGCCAAAGCGAAACGGGAACGGCTGGAACACGCCGCGCGCCGCCGGTATAGTGACGTTGTGGGCACACTCCGCGTTTATGGACGTCCCAGCCTTTTCGGCCCACACTCCATCAGGAATTATCCCGCGTTGCCGTACCCTCTGCCATTGTGCCAGCACCTTGTGGCTGCCATTCATTTGTCGTGAAAAGGGAGAACATCATGAAAGAAACACTGCAGCGCGGAGGACGATTCCTCAGCGGCATGGTCATGCCGAACATCGGCGCATTTATCGCCTGGGGCTTGATTACCGCCCTGTTCATTCCCGATGGATGGCTGCCGAACGCCACCTTCGCCACCCTAGTGGGACCGATGCTGTCCTACCTCCTCCCCATCCTCATCGCCTACACGGGCGGCACCATGGTCGCGGGACAGCGCGGCGGCGTGGTCGGCGCTATCGCGTCGCTGGGCGTCATCGCCGGCGCGGACATCCCGATGTTCCTGGGCGCGATGATCACCGGCCCCATCGGCGGCGTCGCCATCAAGGCGTTCGACAAGCGCATGCAGGCGAAGATCCCCGCCGGTTTCGAAATGCTCGTCAACAACTTCTCCGCCGGCATTATCGGCGCCATCCTGGCATTGCTGGCGCTGGTTCTCATCAACCCCATCGTCCTGGCCCTGAACGCCATCCTCTCGGCCGGCGTCGCCTTTTTTGTCGAACACGGGCTGCTGCCGCTGACGTCCATCTTTGTCGAACCGGCCAAGGTGCTGTTCCTGAACAACGCCATCAACCACGGCATCTTCACCCCGCTCGGCGTCGAACAGGTCGCGGAAGCCGGAAAATCCATCTTCTTCATGATTGAATCGAATCCCGGCCCGGGCCTCGGCCTGCTCCTCGCGTACTGCCTGGTCGGCCGCGGTTCGGCCAAGACGAGCGCGCCCGGCGCGGCCATCATCCACTTCCTGGGCGGCATCCACGAAATCTATTTCCCCTACGTCCTCATGAACCCCATACTCATCCTCGCCATGATCGGCGGCGGCATGACCGGCGTCTTCACCCTGCAGATTCTCGACGGCGGCCTTATCGCCGCGGCCAGCCCGGGCAGCATCTTCGCCGAACTGCTGATGACCCCGAGGGGCGGATTCTTCGCAAATATCGCGGCCATTATCGCCGGCGGCGTGGTAAGCTTTGTCCTGGCCGTCGTGCTGCTGCGCGTCTTCGGCAAGGAAGAGGACGACCTGATGGCGTCGCAACGCCGCATCAAGGAAATGAAGGCCGCATCGAAGGGCCAGACCCTGCCGTCCGAACCGGCCGCCGCCACGGCCGCGACGACCGCCGCCGCCGGCCCGGTCACGAAGATCGTCTTCGCCTGCGACGCCGGCATGGGCTCGAGCGCCATGGGCGCGACCATGCTCAGGAAAAAACTGGGAAAAGCGGGCCTCGACATCCAGGTGGTGCATGCGTCCATCGGCGAGGTTCCAGCCGACGCCGAACTCATCGTCACCCACGAAGAACTGAAGGAACGGGCGGCGCACGCCAACCCCACGGCCCGCATCATCACCATCACCAACTTCATGGGCGCGCCCGAATACGACACCCTGGTGGACGAACTCGCCGCGACGCAGAAATAACCGTCCACCCCTTGGAGACACGCATGAAAGAAATGACCTACACCATCCGCGATCAGGACGGCATCCACGCCCGCCCGGCCGGAATCCTTGTGAAAAAGATGCAGGAATACTCCAGCGCCGTGACGATCAAAAACGGCGAAAAGACCGCCGACGGCAAAAAGCTGTTCCAGGTCATGAAGCTGGGCGCAAAGATGAACGACGTCATCACCGTCAGCGCCGACGGCGACGACGAAGACGCGGCCATCGCCGGCGCCAAAGCGGTGCTGGAGGAAAACCTCTAGCGTGAAGGACCTGCCGCCGCGACTCAGGAACCTGTTGACCATCCTCGCCACCGACCCTGAACCGCAGGGCGTCGGCCAGGTGGCCGACAAACTGCGCGTCAGCAGGCGCACCGTGTTCCGCGAACTCGCCAAGGCGGGAACGGTGCTTGAACCATACGGACTCGAAGTCGGTTCCCGGCCTGGGAAGGGCGTGCGCCTTGAAGGCCCGACCCAGGCGCGGGACAAACTGCTGGACGATCTGGACACGCTGGAGGAGTCGAATCCGGCCGACAAGCGGGAACGCCAGGACAGGCTGGTCCTTGCCGTCCTCGCCAACCCCGGCCAAAAGCTGGCGACCTACGCGGACCGCCTCAAGGTGAGCGCGCCGACGATCAGCCACGACCTCTCCGAGGTCGAACCGCGGCTGGCCGAGCGCGGCCTGCAGGTGCTGCGGCGGGCCGGGACCGGCCTGGCCATCCACGGCGACGAGACGGCAATCCGGCGACTCGTCATCACGCTCCTCTTCAGGGCGCGGGAGAACGGCGCCACCCTCCCCTACCCGCATCCGGATATCCTGCTGGACATTCTCGATCTCAACGACGAACTCGATCCGCTTCTCGGCTGGATGACGCCCCACTCGCGCGACGCCCTCAACGCCTATCTGGCGGTCATGGTACAGCGCGTCATGGACGGCCATACCCTGGGTCCTGGCGACGCGACGACGGAAAACAGAGCCGCGGCGGAAGGGGTCGCCGCCCTTATGGAGGAGGCGTTCAACATCAGCCTTTCGGCGGCGGAACGGACCTGGCTGGGCATCGAACTGGACGGCTGCCGCCCGGCCGGAGCCGGCCCCAAACGCAACGAAACCGATACGCCGCTGGTGGCGCTGGCGGCGGAAATGATAGACCGCTTCGACCCGGCGCGGGCCGCCGTCCTCAAGCTGGACGAACTGCTGGTGGACGGGCTGGTGACGCATCTGCGGACCGCCCTGGTGAGGATTCGCAACCATATCGAATTGCGTGACCCCATGCGCGACGACATCGAAAACACCTACCCCGACGTCATGAACCGCAGCCGCAGGGCGTGCTCTGTCCTGAAGCGCTACGGCGACACGGTGGGGGAGGACGAAATCAGCCTTTTTGCCGCGCATTTCGGCGCGTCCCTGCTGCGCCTGGGCGAAAAAGGGCTGCGCCAGCGCACCGTGCGGGTGGGAATCATCTGCGTGCACGGCATCGGCTCGTCGTATCTCCTGGCGTCGCGGGTGCGGCGGGAGTTCGGGTCCCGGCTCCTCGCGGAGGTAAGCTGGCACCACGACCGGGAGAACTGGCGCAACTACGATCTCCTGGTCAGCGCCACGCCCCTGCCCGAAGCCGACAGGCCGGTGGTCGTCGTCTCGCCCATGCTCGACCAGGCCGATATAGAACGCATTGAATCGGTCCTCGCCGCCCAGACCGGCGCACGCGAACCGGGCGGGACTGGCCCGGGCTTTGTCGACACCCTCGCGACCCTCGCCGTCCTCGCCGACGCGGCGAGGGGGCTGGTAGAGAACTTCAGGGTCGAAGCCGCGCCGGGCGACAGGGAATTTTGGGAACTCGCCGCAACGGCGGGCCGACTCTTCGGCGGCGGAGACGAGGCCGCCCGCGCCATCGCGGCCGCATTGCAGGAACGGGAAGCGGTGGCGTCGCAGGTGGTGCCGGAGTTGGGCGTCGTCCTGCTGCACTGCCGGACCGGGAGCGTCTGCCAGCCGCTGTTCGGCTGTCTGCGGCCCGACGGCGGCGCGTTTTCCCGGCCCGAATTCCACAACGCCGCCATGGCCGTCGTCCTCCTCGCGCCGTCATCCTTGCCCCGCGAAGTCGCCGAGATGATGGGGGCAATCAGCAGCGCCCTTGTCGAACACCCGACGTTCCTGGCGGCGGTGCGGACGAGCGACGGACCGGCCATCCGCGCCGGACTCGAGGCCCTGCTCGGTGAATTCCTGTTCCAGTTTTCCTTACAGAAAGTGAAAGGGTAACCATGCCTGACATCCTGCTCCAGAAAAACATCAAGACCGGCCTCGCCAGCGAACCGCATGAGGACGTTATCCGCCGCTGCGGCGAAATGCTGGCAGCCGACGGCTATGTCGAACGCGAATACATCGACGGCATGCTGGCCCGCGACCGCGATTTCTCGACCGCCATCGGGAACGGCATCGCCATTCCCCACGGCGCGAAGGAATACAAGGATCATATCCTGAAAACCGGCCTGGTCGTCCTGACCTACCCCGACGGCGTGCCGTGGAACGACGGCGTCGTCAAGCTGGTGGTCGGCATCGCCGCCAAGGGCGACGAACATATCGACATCCTCGAGCGCCTCGTCGACGCCTTCGAGGACGAGGAACAGGTGGATGCGGTCGTCGCCGCCGGCGACGCCGAGACCCTGTACGAACTCCTCGCAAAGGATTAGGCATGCGCATCATCACCGTGACCCTCAATCCCGCCCTGGACAAAACCGCCGTCCTGGACACGCTGCACCCGGGCGAACTGAACCGCCTCCGCGACGTCACCGTCGACGCCGGCGGCAAGGGCGTCAACGTCTCGAAGATGATTGCCGCCCTGGGCGGCGAATCGCTGGCGTCCGGCTTCATCGGCGGCGGCAGCGGCGACGAAATAGCCCGGACCCTGTCGTCCCTCGGGATTGGCCACGACTTCGTCCGCATCGCCTCGCCCACCCGAACCAATCTGAAAATCGTCGATCAGGGGAGCCGGTTGACCGAACTGAATGAGCCGGGCCCGTCCGTGTGCCGGGAGGAACTCGACCACTTGCGGCACACGCTCCAGGCCCACGCCGGGCCGGACAGCCTGTTCGTCTTCTCCGGCAGCCTGCCCGCCGGGGTCGGCAAGGACATCTACCGCGACCTCATCGACCTGGTGCGGGACGGCGGTGCGACCGCGTTCCTGGACGCCGACGGCGAGGCGTTTGCGCAGGCCGTCGATGCGGGCCCGACTTTTATCAAGCCGAACCGGTTTGAACTGCTGCAATTCTTCGGCGCGGATTCATCCGCCGACATGCAGACGCTGATCCGGCTGTGCCGGAAGCTGCTCGACAAGGGGGTCGGCCGCATCGCCTTGTCCATGGGCGGCGATGGGGCGCTGTTTGTCTCGGGCGACGACGTGTTCGCCTGTCCCGGCCTGGCTGTGGCGGCGCAATCCAGCGTCGGGGCGGGCGACAGCATGGTGGGGGCGGTTGCCTACGGGACGGTCACCAACCTGTCGTGGCGGGATACGGCCGCGCTGGCGATGGCGTCGTCCGCCGGGGCGGTGACGACCGTGGGGACAAAGCCGCCGAGCCGCGAGGTGGTAGATGAATTGCTGCGGCGGGTGCGGTTTGTGGAACTGGCGTAAGAGTCTTGCGCCGGCAGGAGTCCCGCTCGCGCCATCCCATTTCGTCACCCCCGCGGACGCGGGGGCCCAGTGGACAACACAAAAAGGGAACGGCTTATTTTTTACTATACCGCACGAGCATGCGGCTATGCGCCACCGTTCCTTTCTTGACTCGTCCGCTGGATCCCCGCGTTCGCGGGGATGACGGGGTGGGACGTACCGTGGGAAAGAAAGAACGATACTTACTGAAAGGCTCAATATGAAAACACGCGCAGTCCGACTCTACGGCGCAGACGACCTCCGGCTCGAAGAATTCGACCTGCCGGAAATACAGGACGACGAAATACTCGTCAAGGTGGTGTGCGACAGCATCTGCATGTCGACTTATAAATTGCTGAAACAGGGGAAAGCGCACAAGCGTTGCCCGCAAAACGTCGACACCCACCCCATCATCATCGGCCACGAATTCGCGGGCGATATCGTCACAGTCGGAAAGAAATGGGCGAACGAATTCACTCCTGGCGAAAAATTCGCCCAGCAGCCGGCCCTCAACTACAAGGGCAGCCTGGCCTCGCCCGGCTATTCGTACGAATACTACGGCGGCGCGTGCACCTATTGCATCGTACCGCATGAAGTGATGGAACTCGGCTGCCTGCTCCATTACGACGGCACCAGCTACTTCAACGCCTCCCTCGCCGAACCGATGTCCTGCATCATCGGCGGCTACAATGCCATGTACCACACCAACAAACAGAACTACGACCACGCCATGGGCATCAAGCCACGAGGCGCGGTGCTTATTCTGGGCGGCGCAGGCCCGATGGGCCTTGGCGCGGCCGAATACCCGCTCGCCCTCGACGACACCCCGCGCCTCGTGGTTGTGACAGACGTCGACGAGTCCCGACTCGCCCGCGCCCGCGAGCTGATTCCCGAAGCCGACGCGCGGGAGGCCGGGGTTGAATTGCATTTTGTCAACCCGCGCGAACTGGACGACCAGTACGACTATCTGATGAAGCTGACCGGCGGCAGCGGTTTCGACGACGTGTTCGTCTATGTGCCGGTGCGGGAACTCGCGGAACTGGGCGACCGGCTGATGGCGTTCGACGGCTGCATGAACTTTTTCGCCGGGCCGTCGGACAAGGAATTCCGCGCCATGATCAACCTCTACAACTGCCACTACACCAGCACCCACATCATGGGCACGACCGGCGGCAACACCGCCGGTATGCAGGACGCCTTGCGGCTTTCGGCTACGGGCAAAATCCGCCCCGCCCTCATGATTACCCATATCGGCGGCATGGACGCCATCGCGCCCACCACCGCCGACCTGCCGAACATCCCGGGCGGGAAAAAACTCACCTATACCGGCTTCGACTTGCCGCTCACCGCCATCGACGATTTCGCCCGGCTGGGCGAGACCGATCCGCTGTTCAACAAACTGGCCGAAAGCTGCGCCCGCCACTGCGGTTTGTGGAACGACGAGGCGGAGGCGATTTTGCTCGCCCATTTCGGTGCGTAACAGTCCCGCGACCCCCTTGTGGAGATGGAAATGCGACAATTGCACGGCAAACCTGTTTGCGGCGGCATCGCCATCGGCCGCCTGGGATTTTTCCGGAGCCGCGACCGCAGCGTCGCCCGGGTGAGCGTTGCCGACGCGGCGGCGGAACACGAGCGCTTCGCCGCCGCCCACCAGGCGGCGATGCGTCAGGTGACCGAACTCCAGGAGCGGGCGCGGGCGGAGATCGGCGATAAAGAGGCGGCGGTGTTTGAAATCCACCAGATGATGCTGGAGGACGACGACTACCTCGACGCCATCCGCGGCGTCATCATCGAGCAGATGTGCAACGCCGAATACGCGGTAACGGTGACGCGGGAGGAATTCGCCCGCTCCTTCGCCGAAATGGACGACCCCTACCTCCAGGGGCGCGCCGCCGACGTGCGGGATATTTCGGACCGCCTGCTCGACTGCCTCGCCGGCAGGTCGGGCGAACTCGACGTCGGCGACGAACCGGTCATCGTCGCGGCAAAGGATTTGACGCCGAGCGAGACGGTGCAGATGGACAAGCGGAAGATTCTCGCCTTTGTCACCGGCGGCGGATCGTCCAATTCCCATACAGCCATCCTCGCCCGGACCATGGGCCTGCCGGCTGTCGTGGATGTCGGCGACAGCCTGGACGAAAGCCTCGACGGCCTGCCGGTCATTGTCGACGGCTTCACCGGCGCCATCTATGTCGAACCGGACGCTGAAACGACCGCGGCCATGGAAAAACGCCGAGTAGAAGAAGCGGCGCGCCAGACCATGCTCGACTCGTTCCGGGGCAAACCCAACCGCACCCGCGACGGCAAAGAGGTCATGGTCTACGCGAATATCGGCTCTGTCGCCGAGGTCGAACTGGTGCACCGCTACGACGCCGGCGGCATCGGGTTGTTCCGGAGCGAATTCCTCTTTCTGGGCAGCAGCGACTATCCGGACGAAGACACCCAGTTCGCCGCCTACCGGAAGGTGGCGAAGGAAATGGGCGGCAAGCGGTCCATCATCCGCACCGTGGATATCGGGGCCGACAAGCAAATCGCCTACTTCGCCCTCGACGCGGAGGAGAACCCGGCCCTCGGCCTGCGCGGCCTGCGGTTGTGCCTGGAGCGGCCGGAGGTGTTCAAGACGCAACTCCGGGCGCTCGTGCGGGCGTCGGCGTTCGGCAAGCTGGCCGTGATGTTCCCGATGGTGGCGTCGGTGTGGGAGGTCGCCGAGGCGAAGGCGCTTCTCGAGACGGTCCGGGAGGAACTCCGCCGGGAGGACAGGCCTTTCGATCCCGATATGGAGGTGGGGGTGATGATCGAGACGCCTGCGGCGGCGGTCATCAGCGACATTCTCGCCCGCGAGGTGGATTTCCTCAGTCTCGGCACCAACGACCTGACCCAGTACACCCTGGCGGTGGACCGGCAGAACGCCCGGCTGGAACGGTTCTGCGACCCGCACCACGAAGCGGTGTTGCGGCTGATTCGCACCGTCGTCGACAACGCGCACGCCAACAACGCCTGGGTCGGCGTCTGCGGCGAACTCGCCGGCGATACAGCCATCACCGAGACATTGCTGCGGATGGGCGTGGACGAGTTGTCGGTGTCGCCGCCGAAGGTGCTGGAACTGCGGAAGACTATCGCCGAGTGCACGGTGGGGTGAAAATGCGAGGCGGCCGGATCCGTGGGGAGACGCCGCGGTCGCTACCGGAAGCGCTTGACCACTTTCCTGACCAGGCGGTCCGTTATCCCGAAGAACTGTTGGGCCACCGGGCCAACCACGAACACGGCGACAAGCGTTCCGATACCCAACACCCCGCCCAGAACGAAGCCGACCAGGGCAAGGGTAATATCCACGCCCATTTTTGCCCAGCGGTACTGGATATGCAGACGGTCGGTGAGAAAGACCGAGAGAATGTCGGACGGGCTCAAGCCGGCGTCGATCTTGATTAAAAACGCAATCCCGACGCCCACGATCACGCAGCCGGCAGCCATGACCACCACCCGCACCGCCAGCGGCAGGCCGGGGTGTATCCACCCGCCGAGCAACCCGCAGTACACATCGACAAACGGACCGGCGAAAAAGGTGCAGAGAAACGTGCCGGGAAGAATGTACTCGCGTGCGGTCATGAGAAAAAACAGCAGGATGGAAAAGGTGATCGCCATGTGGCATACGCCGAAGCTCAGCGCCAGCCTGCCCGCCATGCCCTGGATAAAGACGGAATAGGGTTCGGCCCCAATCGCCGTCATGACGAACAGGGCGGTGCCGAACTGGGCAATCGCCAGCGCCGCCAGCATGAGGACCAGCCGGACCACCCACTCCCGCCGCCGCCGCGGGGCCATGTATTTCCCGGACCGGCTTGACGCGGCCAGCTCTTTCAGGAACTTGCCTGTCACCGTATTGGGATAGCTTTCGGGTGGCGGGGGCAACGGCGGCGGTCTATTCGGCGCTGGCCTCGTTATGACCTCGGTATCGCCTTTCATAATGGCTCCACGCGCATGGCGGCGACGGATGCCCGCCGCCGCCGTCACTCCCATCAGGCCGGTCGCCCGGCCTGCCAAACGAAACAGCCCCTGTATCCCGGCCCCGCGCACGGCGGAACGGACTCCCGCTCTACGAGGTGGCTCTTTTCTCAGTCCGCTGTGGGGCCCAGGGTGGCCTTGACAAAGTCGACGTCTGTCTTCGTTTCTTCGGCCAGAAAGACGAGGTCCTGCGGCGTCGGGGTGGCGACGCCCGCCCTGGCACAGGCTTTTTTGATAAGCGACTGGCGGAAGCGGGTGATGTCCGCCTCCTGGTGCTTGATATGCCCGGGGTCCTTGGGCAGGACGATATTGACCCCGACCTTGTCTTCCGTGGCCGGGTCGCCGAAAAGGATCTCGATGCCGTTGTCGCGGGCAAAGGAAAGCTGGGGCTGGATGTGCTTGCCCGCGCCGGTGTATTCCGTTTCGCTGATCACGAGAACACCGTCCTCCGGCATCTCCTGCGCGAGGGAAAACGCCGCCGCCAGCGCGGTATTGCCGGCCGGGCCCCGTTCCAGCCCTTCGAGGTTGGCGAGCATTTCGGTGCAATAAAACACCTCGCCCTGCTTGACCGTGACGTACCGGTCCATATAGCGGAGCGACCGGGCCGCCGAACGCGGGGTGTCGGAGTGGTCGGGGTCGGTGGCGTAGGGGACGCCGAAGCCGGTATGGCCGGTGGTGCAGGATTTTTTATTGAACTGCGAGTCGGACGCCATGTGCAGGCCGACGAGATCGATGGAAGCCGCCACCATGGTCGTGTGCGGGCTGCCGGCCTTTATCAGCCCGCGCGCGGTGCCGGTGATCATGCCGCCGCCGGCATTGGTGCAGACCACCATGTCCGGGTCCCTGCCGACCATCTCCCGGCACTGGGTGGCGATTTCATAGCCAAGCGTCTCGACCCCGGCGATGCCGAAGGGCGAGTACAGCGATGCGTTGAAGTACCCTGTCTCCTGCATGATGGTGAGGTAGGAGTAGAACAATTCGGGACCGACGGAAAGCTGAACGACCTCGGCGCCGTAGGCTTCGCACTTGCGGGCTTTTTCGATAATTTCCGGCTGGCCGACGCCGCGGGAGTCGTAGCATTCCTGCACGACGATGCATTCCATGCCCTGCATCGCCGCCTGGGAGGCGACGGCTGCGCCATAGTTGCCGGAGGTGGCGGCCATGACGCCCTTATAGCCGAGTTTTTTGGCATGGGCGACGGCGCAGGCGGCGCGGCGCGCCTTGAAGCTGCCGGAGGGATTGGCCGCTTCGTCCTTGGCAAAGATGCGCGCGCCCCGGCCGGGCGCGGCGTACCGCCGCGCCAAGGCGGTGATGTTCCGCAGTTCGATAAGCGGCGTGTTGCCGACGGCGGTGCGCGCCTGGATTTTGCCGACCTCGTCCAGCGTGTACCCGGTGGAGTTCATCAGCGCTTCATAATCGAAGGCGATGGAGCCTGATTCGAATTCCTGTAATCGAGGCCAAGCGATTGTTTCATAATCTCGTTGGCCCGTCCCATGACCGATGCGTAATCCATTGCCAGCGCCATTTATTTGCCCTCCCACATGAGTGCCCGCGGTTGCTTGTCGATTTCGATGATCTCCGGCACGAATGTGCCATAGCTGTGCGTATAGTACGGCCCCTCTTCGATAAGGGTGCCCCTAACTCGGCGGTTGGCGGCGGTCTTGACCGTCACCGTGTCGCCGACAGCGGCGGATTCGTCCTGGAGAAACCCTTTTGTCCACTGCTGCAGATCGCACCGCTGCGTGTCTTCCGGAATCTTGGCGGTTCGTTCCGCCGCCGTGAGCACTATCGAGTGAATCCGCACCCAGTCGCCTTTTGTAGCCATAGCCATTTTCCTCTTTCTCTACCGTGAATGGGCGTGCCGACTCCGCCCTTGAGGGTGTGCCGCCAGCGAATCTCTAAGCAACGGCATTGCCAGATTGCGCGGTGAAGCAGACACGCACAAACGACGACGCGCCGGCAATCAGGGCAGGCGATACCCGATTCGCGAAGCGCTTGGACGGCTTCGGCCAGGATATTAAGGCGGGGCATGGAGACTTTTCGACACACTGCATGGCTCCAATGGAGGGGTCATGGACGAATGTTCTGTTTTTCAAGACGCTGCGCCTACCGTGTGGGTCAAAATTTTCACAGACGCTGGCGGCGGCTGTATCGTTTTCGATACAGAGCGGCCACTGCCGAGCGTTTTCGCCCAGGCATGGCCGAGCGTGCGCGGCATAGGCGCATGAAGAAACCGGCGTTATTGCCGCGCTCTCCACGTGCGCGGGAGGCGAATCAGGCGTCTTTTCCGCGACCCGCGTTTTGGCACCGCGCTTGCTTTATTCTTCTGCCATCGTCATTCCAACGACCACCGGTTTTTGTGCACCAGAAGGCGTGGGTGGTGTGGCCGTGGGCATTTTTTCCCACTTCGAGAACAGGAGATGCGAGTCATGAAAATTGGTTGCCCGAAAGAGATCAAGAACAACGAAAACCGCGTCGGGCTGACACCCAGCGCCGCCAGCGCCTATATCAAGGCCGGTCACGAGGTTTTTATCGAACAGGGCGCGGGCATCGGTTCGGCCATTCCCGACAGCGAATACACCGCCGTGGGCGCCACCATGCTCCCGACCGCCAATGATGTATGGAACACGGCCGAGATGATCGTCAAGGTCAAGGAACCGCTGGAAAGCGAATACCCGCTGATGCGCCAGAACCAGCTTCTCTATACCTATTTCCACTTCGCCGCAGACGAAAACCTCACCCGCGCCTGCATGGAACAGAAGATTATCGCGCTGGCTTATGAAACGGTGCAGGAAGGCCGCGCCCTCCCCCTTCTGAAGCCGATGAGCGAAGTCGCGGGCCGGATGTCCTCGCTGATGGGCGCGTTTTACCTCGCCAAGACCCAGGGCGGACGCGGCCTGCTGCCGATGGGCGTCACCGGCGTCGCACCGGCCGAAATCCTCGTCCTGGGCGGCGGCGTGGTCGGCACCAACGCCGCGACCGTGGCCGCCGGCCTGAACGCCTCCGTGACCATCCTGGACGTCAACCTGGCCCGGCTCGAATATCTGGACGAGATCATGCCAACCAATGTGACGCCCCTGTACAACGACCCCGTCACCTTCGACGAAAAGGTGCGGACCGCCGACGTCATCATCGGCGCCGTTCTTATCCCCGGCGCGAAAGCGCCGAAGCTGCTGCGCCGGGAACACCTGAAAACCATGAAGCCGGGTTCGGTCATCGTCGATGTCGCCATCGATCAGGGCGGATGTTTCGAGACGTCCCATGCGACCACCCACAGCGAGCCGACCTTCGTAGTGGACGACGTCATCCACTACTGCGTCGCCAACATGCCCGGGGCCTATGCCCGCACCGCCACCTTCGCCCTCAACAACGCCACCATCGGCTACGGCCTGCAGTTGGCGAACAAGGGCGTCGAAGCCGCCTGCCGGGACAACGCCGCCCTCCGGCTCGGCCTCAACATGTACAAGGGCACCATCACCTACCAGTCGGTCGCCGACGCGTTCAACCTGCAGGATAAATACAGCGTGGTCGAAAAGATCGTCTGCTAATCCCGTCCGCGCGATTGATCCGGTTGCGGAGGCTGCCGCGACCGGATCGTCGTATGCCACATCATCCAGCGCGTGAACGGGAGCCTGAACCATGCTGTCTGAACGACCGGTGTATGCGGAGGTCGATTGCGCCGCCATCCGCCACAATATGCGTGAACTGAAAAACCTGCTCAAACCGACCACCAGACTGTGCGCCGTGGTGAAGGCGGACGGATACGGACACGGCGCACTGGCTGTGGCGGCGCAGGCCATTGCGGTCGGGGCGGACTATCTGGCGGTCGCCCTTCTCGACGAGGCGGTGGAACTGCGCGCGGCCGGCATCGGCCAGCCGCTGCTCGTGCTCGGCTATACGCCGCCGTCGCTGGCGCACGCGGTTGTCTTCCACAACCTGACGCAGACGATCTATACCCTGGATCAGGCTTCGGCCCTGTCGGCCGCGGCTGGCGCGATGGGCAGGACCGCAACGGTTCATATCAAAATAGACACCGGCATGGGGCGGCTCGGCATCTTTCCGGAGGAGGCGGCCGGGTTTTTCGCCGCCGTCGCCGCCCTGCCGCATCTCCACATTGAAGGCGCTTACACGCATTTTGCCATGGCCGATGCGGTGGACAAGAGCCATGCGCACGCGCAACTGGCTGCGTTTCGTGCCGCCAGGAAGCGGGTGCAAACGGCGGGCGTTGCCGTTCCCATCTGGCATTGCGCCAATAGCGCCGCCACCATTGACCTGCCGGACGCGCACCTCGACATGGTCCGCACCGGCATCGCCATGTATGGATTGTGGCCTTCCGACGACGTGGACAAGAGCCGCGTCGACCTGCGCGCCGGCCTGCGATTCAAGGCGCGAATCGCCCATTTGAAGGACGTGCCCACCGGGACCTCGGTGAGCTATGGCTGCACCTTTACCACCGCCCGCCCCTCCCGCATCGCCACCTTGCCGGTGGGCTATGCGGACGGCTGGACCAGGATGCTGTCCGGACGCGCCACGGTCGTCGTCCGGGGCAGGCGCGTCCCTGTCGTCGGGCGGATATGCATGGACCAATGCATGATCGACGTGACCGATGTCCCGGAAGCGCAACCGGACGACGAGGTGCTGCTCTTCGGCGGGCCGGAACTGCCTGCCGACGAGGTGGCGGCGACCCTGGGCACCATCAATTATGAAATCACCTGCATGGTGGGGAAGCGGGTGCCTCGGCGGTATGTATGAGTGAATGGTTCCATACAGCCCAGGGCGTCCGCCGAGCGCGGACGCCCTCTCATGTTTGGCCTTTTTTTATCTTATCAAATAATGACTTAGGCAATTAAAA
>JAJQBO010000030.1 GCA_021203245.1 Planctomycetaceae bacterium | reverse complement strand
GTTCGTGTATACTCCCAGGAACACGGTAACAGTCAGGAGTCCTATGTCATTACAAACGGAACGGTCGGGCCGCAGTTCACTCAAGACCCTCAAATATAAAAACCGCCACGCGGTTCTGCAATATCTTCGCAAGCACGACAGCGCCTCGGTGGCGGAAATCGCCAAACACACCAGCTTGAGCAAGATGACGGTCCACAACATCATGGAGCATTATCTCTCCATCGGACTTGTCCACGAAGCCGGCAAGGGCGACTCCACCGACGAAGGCGGCAAAAAGCCCAAGCTCTTCGCCTTTAACCCGGACTACCGCTATATCTTTTCGGTCCGCATTGTCGAACAGTCCTTGTCCTCGGCCCTGACCAACCTCCACGGCGAGATCTCGGCCAGCCACACCGCCTTCCACGGCCAGGACACCAGCCTTGAAGACATCATGCGCCTTATCCGCGAGTCGTTCGTCACCCTGACGAAGCGACGCAAGGTCCTGCCCGAGCACTGCCTCGGCGCAGTGGTGGGCTGTCACGGCATTATCGACGTCGACCGGGGCGTGTGCGTCATTTCGCCCCACTTCGTGTCCTGGGGCAACGAGGTGCCGGTGCGGAAGATGGTGCAGGATCTCCTCCCGGCCGGCATTCCCATCTATCTCGACAACTGGATGCGCTACCACGCCTATGGCGAGTTGAAAACCAGGACAGATCACGCCGACCGGTTTTTCCTTATCGGCACCGAGTACGACGGCCTGGCAGGCGGGCTGGTGTCGGAAGGGAAGTTGCACCACGGCGAACTCTGCCTCTCGGGCGAGGTGGGCCATATGGTGGTCGATCCGTCGAACCTGGAGGTGTGCCACTGCGGCGGGCGCGGCTGCCTCGAGGTGGCTGTGTCGCCCCGGCGTCTGGAAGAGCGGGCGCGCACGCTCCGGGACGCCCACCCCGAGTCCCTGTTGTTCCGCGACAAGCCGCGACGCGAGGTAAGCTTCGACGCCATCCTGCGCGCCTCCAACGCGGGCGACAAGCTGGCGTGTTCCCTTGTCGACGGGGTGGTGCGGCCGTTCGCCATCGCCATCAACAACCTGGTCTATTCATGCGACCCGGGACTGTTTATCATCCAGGGCGAGTACGCCAAGGCAGGGGATTATTTCCTCAACCGCCTGCGCGAACGGGTCAACAACCTCACCCTGCTGCGGATGAAGAAGTCCATTAATATCGAATACTCGACCCTGGACGAGGAACACAGCCTGATCGGCGGCGCGTGTTATCTTGCCGACCGGTATTTCGAGGAAGCGTCCGCCTTCGAATAATCTTTTACAGAAGAACTTCGACGCCGCTGTTCCGCAGGACAGCGGCATACGGCTCCAGATCCTCGGGGTGGAGTTGCGCCGCGCCCGCGAGCGGATATGCCATCCCGAGCGCGCCGTATTTGTTCTGGCCGAATTGGTGGAACGGCAGCACCTGCGCCCTGGCGATTCCCATGTCGCGCAGGAGCCGGGCGAACGCGCGCGCGTCGTCTTGGGTGTCGTTGAAGCCGGGAATAACGGGTATCCGCACCAACACCTCCCGGCCGGCCGCCAGCATGGCGGCGAGGTTGGCGAGGATCTGCCGGTTGTCGACGCCTGTGCCGTCCCGGTGTTTTGCCGCGTCGTAATGTTTGACATCAAATAAGAGCAGGTCGGCCGCCTCCGCGACTCGCTCGAACGTCCCGGCCGGGGCGCAGCCGTTCGTCTCCAGGGCGGTATGGATGTTTTCACCCCGCAACCGCTCCAAAACCGCCAGGGCGAAATCCGCCTGCGATGTCACCTCGCCGCCGGACAACGTCACCCCGCCGCCCGATTCCTCGTAGAAATCCCGGTCGGCAAGGCATTCGCGGACCACGTCGTCGAGGCTATACATCTTTCCTGAAATCGTCAGCGCGCCGTTCGGACAAATCCGGGCGCATGCGGCGCATTTGCGGCAGCGGTCGCGCGCGATGCCCCCGCCGGGGCTGATCGCGCCGTGTGGGCAGGCGCGGGCACACGCGCCGCAGCCGGTGCAGCGGTCCCGGTTCCACAACGTCTGCGGCCCGAATGCGATGGATTCCGGATTGGAACACCAGAAACAGCTCAGCGGACAGCCCTTGAAGAAGACGGTGGTGCGGATACCCGGCCCGTCGTGCAGGCTGAACTTCTGGATATTGAACAGACACGCCTCCACTTCCGCCCTCCGCCATGGGCCGCCCCCGCACCCACCGGTACTATACCCTATGGAATCGGTTTGGCAATAAGATTATAGCTTTTTGTAATCAAAATGACTTTCGAACGAAAGAAAAATTATTGACCAACGAAAATTCATGCGGTATACTGGAGGTGGCTGGCAGTTTTCCCGGCGTGGAAGTCACCAGCCGACGACCAGCCATTGTGGAGGCTTTACCATGTCTACCGATTTCGGCGTCCTGACCCCGCGCATGCAACGCTTCCGCGACGAGCTGCTCGCCGCCGAGCCGACGGTCTGCACCGACCGCGCCCGCATCACCACAGACACCTACCGGGCCACCCAGGACCAGCCCATGGTCCTCCGGCGCGCCATGATGTACAGGAACGTCCTCGAGGGGATGCGCATCTTCATTGAACCGCAGACCCTTCTGGCCGGCAACCAGGCCTCGAGCAACCGCTCGGCCCCGATTTTCCCCGAGTATGCGATGGATTGGGTGGTGGCGGAACTGGACGAGTTCGACAAGCGGGACGGCGACCGTTTCCACATCAGCGAGAAAAACAAGCAAATCCTCAGAGACATTGCGCCGTTCTGGCAGCACAACACCATCAAGGAACGCGGCCTCGCCGCCATGCCCGCCGGATCGAAGCTGTTCTACGATCTCGGCATCATCAAGGCCGAGGGCAACATCACCTCCGGCGACGCCCACGTGGCGGTCAACTACGGCTACCTGCTCGGCCACGGCCTCGCCGACGTCAAGCGCCGGGCGGCGGAAAAGCTGGCCGGCCTCGATCTCACCGAGTACCGCAACCTGGCGAAGGCGTATTTTTATCAGGCCATCGACATCGTCGTCGACGCCACCGTCGCCTTTGCCCATCGCTTCGCCGATTTGGCCGAGGATATGGCGTTCCGCGAAGCAGACGCCGCCCGCCAGGCCGAACTGCGCGAGATGGCCCGCATTCTCCGGAAAGTCCCCGAGCACCCGGCCGAGACCTTCCACGAGGCGGTGCAGTCGGTGTGGCTGGTGCATCTCTGCCTGCAGATCGAGTCGAACGGCCATTCGCTGTCCTACGGGCGGCTGGATCAATTCCTCCATCCCTACTATGCCCGGGACCTCGAGGCCGGCCGCACCACCCCCGACGCGGCGTGCGAACTCCTGGCCAACCTGTGGCTGAAGACCTACACCATCAACAAAATTCGTTCCTGGTCGCACACGCGCTTTTCGGCCGGCAGCCCGCTCTACCAGAACGTCACCGTCGGCGGCCAGACCCGCGACGGCCGCGACGCGGTCAATGCCCTCAGTTCCCTGGTGCTGCGGTCGGTCGCCCAGACGCGCCTGCCGCAACCCAACCTCACGGTCCGCTACCACGCGGGGCTGTCGGAGGCGTTTCTGCAGGAATGCATCGATGTCGTCCGCCTCGGTTTCGGCATGCCTGCCTTCAACTCGGACGAAATCATCATCCCCTCGTTCATCAACCTTGGCGTCGCGAATGAAGACGCCTACGACTACTCGGCCATCGGCTGCGTCGAGGTGGCGGTGCCGGGCAAGTGGGGCTACCGCTGCACCGGCATGTCGTTCCTGAATTTCCCCAAGTCGCTCCTTATCGCCCTGAACGACGGCGTCGACCCAGCCAGCGGCACCCGCCTCACGGACGGCGTCGGCCATTTCCGCGACATGACCTCGTTCGATCAGGTCACGGCGGCGTGGGACAAAATTATCCGCGAATTCACCCGCCACTGCATCATCATCGACTCGTGCTGCGACACGGTGCTGGAGGCGAACACCGCCGACGTCCTCTGTTCGGCCCTGTGCGACGACTGCATCGAACGCGGCCTCAACCTGAAGGAGGGGGGCGCGGTCTACGACTTTATTTCCGACCTCCAGGTCGGCATCGCCAATTTGGCCGATTCGCTGGCCGCGATCAGGAAATGCGTCTTCGACGACAAATCGATGACCCCGGCGCAATTGTGGGACGCCCTGCAGGCGAATTTCGAGGGCGAGGCGAACGGGAAAATCCGCGACCTGCTCCTCGCCGCCCCCAAGTACGGCAACGACGACGACTATGTCGACCTCCTGCTCCGCGACGCCTACGACGTCTACCTGGACGAATTGTCGAAATACCACAACACCCGCTACGGCCGCGGTCCCATCGGCGGCACCTATTACGGCGGCACCTCGTCCATTTCCGCCAATGTGCCGCAGGGGGCGGGCACCCTCGCCACCCCCGACGGCCGCTACGCGGGCGAACCGCTGGCCGAAGGCTGTTCGCCGTCCCACGGCGCCGACGTGCGCGGGCCGACGGCGGCCTTCACGGCGGTGGCCAAGCTGCCGACGGAAAAGATCACCGGCGGCGTGCTGCTGAACCAGAAATTGACGCCGCAGATGCTCGAAAAGGCGGAGGACAGGAGCAAACTGGCGATGCTGCTCCGGACCTTCTTCAACCGCCTCAAGGGCTTCCACGTCCAGTTCAACGTGGTGTCGAAGGAAACGCTCCGCGACGCCCAGACGCATCCGGAAAAACACCGCGACCTCATCGTCCGCGTCGCCGGCTACAGCGCCTTCTTCAACGTGCTGTCGAAACAGACCCAGGACGACATTATCGAACGGACCGAGCAGGTGCTGTAACGAGCTTTTTCAGTTTGTCCATGGCGCTCCTCCCACACGTCACCCCGGCGGTACAACCGTGACCAACGCGCACGCGTGTGGTTGTGCCGGGGCAAGGGCGCATGACCCTGTGCTCCAAAGCACGCTACGGTACTCTGCCGTCTTTGTCCAGCCCGCCTGCCCCGGCACAACTTCCCGCTCGGGATGCAGCGGACGGTTTTCCCGCCGGGGTGACGGTTGGGGGAGGTTGGGATGTAGTGGTGAAAATGGCTGACCCAAGCTCTTTTTGGGTTATGTCGACTCATGAGTTAGGTAATAAAAGCGGGTTCGTGTTTGGAGAGAACTTGTTTTTGAAGTGGTTCTAATTCTGCACATGGCAAATATCGAGGCGGTGCAGCAGATATACCATAGCATTTCAGAAATGTCCGTTGCGCCCACCCTACTCGTCATCCCCGCGAACGCGGGGATCCGGTGGGCGGGACAATAGAGGAACGAAAGCGAATAACCAAAAACGGCGGCCGTTCGTGGTCATTTCTCTCCGTTCCGCAGTTGGAATGTCCGCTGGATCCCCGCGTTCGCGGGGATGACGAATGGGGTGTTATTTTTGTTCATTGCGAAAACAGAATGGTTATTTTTTGCATATGCGATTTGCCTGATCAATCGATACCGAGTCAGAAAAAGGCCAAACTTGAGAAACGGGGCTGGACGCACTGTCCAGCCCCGTTCGTTCGTATGGGTGGGCGGATTACCGCCGTAACGCGCGCCTGTCCACGCCGCCCGATTGGGGCGCGGCCGGGGCGGGCCGTACAGACGGCCGCGTCACCCTGCCGGGCTGGCTGAAGCCCGGCGAGGGCCGGGTAGGCCTGACCGATGTTTCGGGTGCCGGTCTTATCATCGGTCGCATCGACGGGCTGGGCCGCGTCGTCGGCCTGGACGGCAACGCCGCCGTGGGCGGCGTCACCGGTGCGGGCAGGGTGGTGACGCCGGCGTTGGGCCAGGGTGCCGGTAATGTGGTGATATGGGACGGAGGCCCTTCGGGCGGGCGGATGCCGCCGCCGGGAGGACGCGTTCCGCCGCCTTCAGGCGGCCGACCGCCTCCTTCGGGCGGGCGGATGCCGCTTCCGGGAGGACGCGGCCGGTTGCCGCCTTCACCGGGCCGTTCGGGAAAATGCGGCGGCCGCATGCCGGGGGGCGTGGCGGCCGGATGCCGGGTCCGCCCGGATGCCAGTTGCCCGGAGGGCGGGGCCGGTGGCCGGAATTCCACCAGGGGCGGTGACCGGCGACGTTCCACATCCAGTCGAACAGCACCACCGGCACGTACGACCAGCCGGGCCCGTAGGTGGGCTGGTACACCGGCGTCGTGGCCGGAACCTGGATGACCTGGATAATGGTTTGCGCTTCGTTGTACTCGAGGGGCTGTGCCGCGATAGCCCCGTATTCCGCCAGGCTGCCGAGAGGCAGGGGTTCTGCCATGATCATGTTGAGCTGGCTCTCGTCCATGCCGGGCGCGCTGGTGACGTCGGGGATGGCCCCGTTCGGAACCCAGGGGAAATAGTGCAGCAGTTCCCGGCCACGGCGGAGCGCGCCGGCGTAGTCGCCGTTTTGCGCATGGATAAAGGCCAGGTTGTACAGAGCGGTTTCATCGGCCGGATTGACGCTGGCGGCCTGGGTAAAATACCCCTGCGCCGCCGTGAGGTTGCCCTGTGCCAGCGAGACTTTGCCGAGTTCCTCCCACACCACCGGCTCTTCGGGAGCCGATGCCGCGAGCGAGATGAGGACGGATATGGCCTCGTCGTCGGTCCCGGCCAGGGCGGCGGCGCCGGCGGCGCGGGCGCTCATTTCGGCGGCGCCGGAAAGCATGGCGGCGGCGGACGCAAAGCTGCCAACGGCGGCGGTCAGGTCGCCGGTCATCTCCTCCGCCATGGCCCGGAGAAGCATTGCCGCCCAATTGCCGGTATCCTGCGGCGGCGCGGCGTCGAGAACGGCGAGCACGTTTTCGGCGTCGCCCCGATCAAGGTGATCGACCGCAGCGGCGACGATGCCGCCCGCCATGTCGCTCAGGCCGGGGAACAGCCAGATGCGGTCAAAGGCCTGCCGCACTTCGGCGTCGGGCCGCGGCCGTGAGCGCAGATCGACGTCGACCCTATAGACCATACCGTTACGGTGGGTATAGCCTTCGAAATAGGTGCCCATGCCGGCGACGCTGCGTTGCACGCCGAACCACGGCCTGCCGCCCAAAGACATTGCCATTGCGTTGGCGGCGTTGCCGATGTCGGCGGCGATGCTTTGCAGCGGCGTGTCGGCGTATTCCGGCACGACGGAAAAATACACCACCATGGCTCCGTCCTGAAGCGGGACCGTGACGGCGGTGCGGTTGGTGACGGCAGCCCCCTGCGGCGAGGACGACAGGCCGGACGGCACGACGAAATCGCCATACACCGCCGCCTGCGCCCTGACCGCGACGAGGAGCGCCACGACCAGGAGTGCTTTCATTCCACGCATGTCTGCCTCCGGATTGCTTGGATGCTCCTCATCCGGTAGTGTCTGTTCCGCTTGTGGAAGGACAACCTCGCGGGATGACGGCGCGTGGCAGGAATGGAGGGAAGTGCTGCATTAATGGCCATCAAAACTAAATTTCCGCCTGATCATTCAGGGGATGCATCGTCGGGACGGAGGTGGGGCGGCCTGTGGGAACACGCCGAACTATCTCGGCATCGCGTTTTCGATAGCCTGCCGCACGCCCAGGAGGTGATCCGCCATGGCCTGGTACACGGCGTCCCGGCTGCCGGTTTCGTAGCATTCCATAACGCGGCGATGGTCGGCGATGCACTGGCGCATCTGCCCGGGGATGGAAAACAGCGCCCTGCGCTCGTCGTAGATGGAGCCGTTCAGGCTGGTGCAGATATCGCACAGGACCCTGTTGCCGGCGGCGGCGCGGACGATGCCGTGGAAGGCGAGATCGTGCTGCCGCAGCGCGTCGACGCCGGACGGGGTCGGATCGATCTGGCCGAGGCAGGCGCGGAGTTGGCTGGCGACGGCGGGGTAGCGGTCGAACGGGACCAGGTCGACGGCCCGCATGTCCAGCGTTTCCCGCACGGTGAGGATGTCGAGGATCTCGGTGCGGTGAATAAGGAGCCACAGGGAGGCGTGTTCGTGCGGATCGAAATCTGTTTTGCGCAGATACATGCCGCTGCCGCGTTTGATTTCAATCACCCCGAGGGCTTCGAGCGTCTTCATTGCCTCGCGAAGAGAGTTGCGGGAAATGTCCAGTTTTTGCGCGAGCTGCCGTTCCGACGGAAGGCGCTCGTCCAGTCCGCAGGAATGGACCCTGATATAGTCCAGGATAAGGCGTACCACGGGCGTCATGACCGGCCCGACCGTTTTCGCGACCTTTTTCATGGCAGTGCCTCCTGCTTTTTCCGAAAGCCACGATTTTCTTAAGGTTAGGTGAACAGATAAGAAATCGATTTCCGGTACTTAAATAATAGCAGGCACACACTTTATAGTATACACCATTTCCGCGCGGTGCGGGAGAAAAAATGTCCCCGGCTGAAGCGCCGGGCCCGGCGTGTAGCCGGCCGGGAAACCGGCGGACCGGACACATGCGCACAGGAACGTGCGGGAGATTTGCCGGTTGCGACGGCGGAGAAATTGTGCACGATTGGCTGGTGTGGCATCGCGCGTCGTAGCGATGTGCCGCGTCGGGCATGGACCGCTGGCGGGAGCAGTGCAGGGAGGTCGGGAATGCCGAACATCACCGAGGCCGAATGGCCGATCATGGTTGTCCTGTGGGACAAGGGCACCGCCACCTCGGCGGAGATTATCGAAACGGTGACCCGGGATCACGACGTCACCAAGCTGACGCTCAAATCCCTCATCAACCGGCTGGTCAGAAAGGCGATGATCGCCTATACGATAGACCGCCACGACGCCCGTATCTACTATTACCGGCCGCTTATCGCCCGCGACGAAGCGACGCGCATCAAAAACGAATCCCTCCTGAACACCGTCTATGGCAAAAACGCGCTCAGCCTGTTGACCCGCTTCGTCGAGGACTGCGACCTGAGCGCGGAGGATATCGCCCGGCTCCAGGCCATCCTTGCGAAAAAACAGGCCGGTGCCAGGGGCGGTCCGGGTGATGACGGAGGCCCGGAAGACGGGGATACCATCGGGTAATCCGTGCCGCGCCGGGCCGTCCGCCGGGAAACGGGATCTGCCGGGAGCGCCAGTACACCGCGAGAAAATTTTTCCACAACCGACTTGACTAACGCGGCACGGGGGATAAATTATAGGAGAAGCCACTCAAACGTTTGCGTTGTTTTTGTGGCCAGGCCGAGAGCGTCTCTTTTTTTCCTGCTGTTACTCAAACGTTTGCGCCCTTATCCTTGAGCCATACGGACCACGCGTCCGCCCTCTCTCTCTCGGTGAGACAATGGCAAACATTACCATTAAAGACATCGCCCGCGCCATGGGCGTCAACGTTGCGACCGTGTCGCGCGCCCTTAACGACCAGAACGGCGTCTCCGACAGGACGCGCCAGGTCATCAAGTCCAAGGCGGCCGCCCTCGGCTACCGCCCGAACGCGCTCGCGCGCAGCCTGGTTACGAGCCGGGGCTCGACCATCGCCTATATCGCGCCGGATCTCGCGAACCCGTACCATGTCGAGGTCGCGCGCGCCATCAAGGACTACGTGCGCCCGCTCGGCTATACCCTCATTCTCTGCGACTCGGAATGGGACATGGAGACGGAACTGGCGCAGCTTGAATATATGGAACGCCAGCGCGTCGACGGGTTGATCATGAAGTCGGCCAGGAGCGACTTCGACCATATCGCCGAACGGCTGTCGTGCCCGGTGGCGATGCTGTCCACCAACTACTCGGACACCTATTCGACCATCGACACCGACAACTTTTACGGCGGCTTTCTCGCGGTCGAGGCCCTGATACGCTGCGGCTATACCCGCATCGCCTATCTGGGCGCGATTCAGGACCCGCCCACCTCGCGCCAACGCGGGGCGGGGCACAAGGCGGCCTTGCAGCACTACGGCGTCCCCTTTTTGAAGAACCTGTGCGCCGACGGCGAATTCACCATGGACGGCGGGCGCGAGGTGATGCGCCGCTTGTGGAGCCGGAAAAACCGCCCCGACGCCGTGTTCTGCGTCAACGACATCTGCGCCATCGGCGCGATGGATTTCCTCCTCGACCAGGGGGTGCGGATTCCGGAGGACTTCGGCATCATCGGCTTCGACAACATGTTCATGACCTCCTTGTCGCAGATTCAAATGTCGACTGTCGCCCAGCAGGGGTACGAACTCGGCACCGGCGCGGCGCAGTTGTTGATGGACACCATTCAGGAACGAGACACGCACCGGCCCGAACACCGCATCATCGAACCGCGCCTCATCCTTCGGAACACGACGCGGCCGGTCGACCCGTATCAACCCTCTCCGGCGTCCCAGCTGCGCCGGCCATAGAGAAAACACGAACCATGACTCGGCCGGCGGCGCTGGATGCCGCCGGGACGCGGAAACGCGTCTTCGCCGGCGGTCCTGGTCCGGAATCCGGAGGCCAGCCTTTCACGGGCTCCCTTTCCACCGCACACTGCCAACGTACCGTTTCCGGATTTCGGACCAGGACCGCCCGCGGCCGGGAGTATTACAGCAAAAAACCGAGCGCCACCGCCACGCCGCTAGTCGCGGCGTCGGCGACGGGGGCGAATTAGCACAGCATTTCACAGCGTCTGAAAATGCTCAGGAAGAGGAGAACTGGCATGGCCAAGACCGTCAAGGCGGCAGTCGTGGCGGGACCCAAGCAGGTGGAAATCCGTCAATTCTCGTATCCGCGCCTGGAAGAGGGCGGGGCGATCATGAAAAGCCTGATGTCCGGCATCTGCGGCACGGACAAGCATTCCTACCGGGGCGAAACGAAGCAGAACACCGGCACCGACACCGAATTCCACGCCGCCTACCCGTATATCCAGGGTCACGAGGCGGTGGGCGTTATCGAAGAGATCAGTCGGGAAGGCGCGAAAAACCTCGACTACTACGGCGAAGAGCTGAAGGTCGGCGACCGCGTCACCTTCTGCCCCGACATCGTCTGCGGCAAGTGCTACTACTGCCGCCACGCGTCGTGGTATCCGTGGTGCGAAGACCCGTCGCGGGAATGCTACGGCAACAGCCTGTCCTGCGACGTCGCGCCCCACCTCTTCGGCGCGTTTGCCGAGTACATGTACCTCCTGCCCCGCACCTACGTCTACAAGGTGCCTGAATACGTGTCAAACGAGATGGCATGCCTGGCTGAACTGATGAGCGTGACCTACACCCTCGACAAGGCGAAGGAGCTGTTCGCCTTCGACGGCGAAGGCTTCGGCTTCGGCGGCACGGTGGTGGTGCAGGGCGTCGGCCCGCTCGGCCTCGCCCACGTCATCAAGGCGCGCATGATGGGGGCCGGCACCATCATCGCCACCGACCTATCCGGTTACAAATTGAACCTCGCGAAGGAATTCGGCGCCGACATCACCCTGAACGTCAAGACGACGGACGTCAAGCAGCGGCTCGAGGCGGTGCGGCAGGCGTCGCACGGGCTTGGTGCGGACGTGGTCGCCGAGTGCACCGGCGTGCCGGCGGTGGTGCCGGAAGGACTGCAGATGGTCCGCAAGGCGGGCGTGTATTTGGAATGCGGCCACTTTGTCGACATGGGCCCGACCGAAGTCAACATGGCCATGGTGTGCGGCAAGAATCTCCGCATCATCGGCATGAACAACCACGCCGTCACCGGCTATCGCCCGTCGATGGAAATGATGCACCGCACCCGGGAGCAGTTCCCGTGGATGAAGTTCTTCAGCCACCGCTTCTACCTGGACGACTACGACGAAGCCATCCGCACCAGCCAGACCGAGGAAAGCATGAAGGTGCTGGTTGAGTGCTGGAAATAGGAGCCACGCACCATTTTCCCTCGTCGTCACCAGGCGGTGAAGCGGTGAACCGGGCTAGGGACGGGTAGTTGTGCCGGGGCAATCGGGGTCGCGATGCCGCTCCGTCATGATCAGGTACCGCAGCGAATGTATATCCGGCTGCCCCGGCACAACTACCCGTTTTCCGCACGGCAAAGGTAGAGACGCCGGGGTGACGTCGGGGGTGAATGTGCGAGGTTGAATTGATCGTTTGCAACGAAAGGAGGTGAACCCTGACTCCCTCACCGCCCCTCGTCTCGCTGCGGAACATCACCAAGCGTTTCCCCGGCGTGGTCGCCCTCGACGACGTCTCCTTCGACATCCGTCGCGGCGATATCCACGCCCTTCTGGGCGAAAACGGGGCAGGCAAGTCGACCCTGATCAAAATCCTCACCGGCGTCCACAAGGAGGACGCGGGCGAGGTGTACCTGAACGGCGAGCGCGTCCATATCCACGACATGCACGACGCCCGCCGCTTCGGCATCGGCACCGTGTTTCAGGAAAACAGCCTGCTGCCGCACCTGTCGGTCGCGGCCAACGTCTACCTCACCCGCGAAATCCGCGACCGCTTCGGCCTGATCGACTGGCGCCGCACCTATGCCGAATGCCGCCGCTGGTGCGCCGAACTCGGCGTCGACATCGACCCGCGCGCCCGCATCAGCGACCTGTCGGTGGCGCAGCAGCAGATCGTGGAAATCGTCAAGGTGTTTTCGCAAAACCCGTCCTTCATCATCCTGGACGAGCCGACCTCCGCCCTCTCCGACAACGAGATCGATCACCTCTTCGAGATAGTCAAGAACATGCAAGGAAAGGGCATCACCTTTCTCTACGTCAGCCACCGGATGGAGGAGATCCAGCAGTTGTGCGACCGGGGCACGGTGCTCCGCGACGGCAAGTTCGTCGCCGACGTCGACGACCTCGCCACGGCGAAAATGGACGACATCATCAAGCTGATCGTCGGCCGGGACCTGACGGAAAAGTATCCGTCCCGCAACGCCCAGATCGGGGACATTGTTCTCGAGGTCGAAAACCTCTCCGTCCCCCGGCTCCTGTACAACGTCTCCTTTTCCGTCCGGCGGGGCGAGGTGCTGGGCCTGGCCGGGCTGGTCGGGTCGGGCCGCACCACCACCGCCAAGGCCATCTTCGGCGCGATTCCGGGCAAGACCGGAAGCATCCGCATCGACAACGCCGAAGTGCGCATCCGCCACCCCATGGACGCCATCCGCCACGACATCGGCCTGCTTCCCGAGGATCGCAAGGCCGAAGGGTTGTTCCTGACGAAGCCGCTGAGTTGGAACGTCACCTTCGCCGCCCTGAGGAAGTACATCCACTTCGGCCTCTTGAACGAAAAAAAGGTCAAGGACGAGGTGAACGGCCACGTCGACCGCCTCAGCATCAAGACCCCCTCCCTGCACCAGCAGGCGCGGCTCCTGTCGGGCGGCAACCAGCAGAAGGTGGTGTTTGCGAAATGGCTCACCGCCGATTCGAAGATCTATATTTTCGACGAACCGACTCGTGGCATCGACGTCGGCGCGAAGTCGGAAATCTACCGCATCATCAACCGGCTGGCCGAGAACGGCGCGACCATCATCGTCATCTCGTCCGAGCTGCCGGAAATTCTCGGCACCTGCGACAGAATCCTGGTTTTCCACGAAGGCCGCATCACCGGCGAATTGACCCGGGAGCAGGCGACGCAGGAGGCCATCATGCACCACGCCATCGGCGGCTTGAGGCAGTAGATCGCAAGGAGACTACATATGACCAGTGCGGCACAATCGGTCCGGGCCTTTCGCAAAAAGATGCGGCGCGTCTCCGGCCTGGGGGTGCTCCTGCCCCTGGCGGTGATCTGCCTCCTGCTGGCCCTGACCACCGATACGTTCCTCACCTACAACAACATCATGCAGGTCCTGAGGCAAACCGCCATCTACGCCATCATGGCGACCGGCATGACCTTCGTCATCATGACGGGCGGCATCGACCTGGGGCAGGGCTCGTACCTGGCGTTCTGCTGCGTCATCACCGGCCTCATCATCAACGCCACCGGCAACATCTGGCTGGCCATGCCGGTGGGGGTGCTGTGCGGCGCCGCCATCGGCTTCGTGAACGGCGTCATCGTCGCCTATGTGCGCATTCCCGCCTTTATCGTCACCCTGGGCGCGATGTTCGTGGTCCGGGGCTTTACCCTGTGGATGACCAACTCCGCCATGGTCGCGGTCAAGCACCAGGCGTTCCGCGTCATCGGCCAGGGCTTTACCTTCGGCATTCCGAATCCCGTGTACATCTTTATCCTCGTCGGGCTGATCGGCCAACTGGTGCTGTCGAAGACCGCCACCGGCCGCTATGTCCTCGCCATCGGCTCGAACGAGGAGACGGCCAGGCTGTCGGGCGTGCATATCGAGTGGAACAAGATAAAGGTCTTCATGATTTCGGGCGCCTGCGTTGGCATTGCCGCCATCGTCTATCTCTCGCGCCTGTCCGCCGCCCAGCCGGTCGCGGGCCAGGGCTACGAGATGGAATCGGTCGCCGCGGCGGTCATCGGCGGCACCAGCATCACCGGCGGCGAAGGCAGCATCATCGGCTCGCTTATCGGCGCGGTGGTGGTGGCGGTTATCCGTAACGGCCTGGTGCTGTTGGGTGTGCAAAGCTTTTTCACCCAGATCGTCGTCGGGGCGATTATCGTCATCGCCGTGGGCCTGGACATCACCCGGACCCGGCTCGCCGCAAGAAGACTCGACTAAGCCATTTTAAGAATTTTCGTGAACAATAGTCGTTGGTCGCTTCCAGTCGCTTTCGCGTGCTTTCGCCAGATTGCCGGCGAAATCAAGCTTACGCTCCTTTCAGCGCCCAACTCCTTTGATCACAGAATTTCTTAAAATGCTTTAGGTTTATGGATTCCGGCCGCGTGGCCGCCTTCCACACCCGTGAATTCGCAGAGGAGAACAGGCATGAAGAAATTCGCGCTTATCCTGTCGTTGGCGTTGGTGACTGCCCTGTCCGCCGGAGCGGTGGACATGAAGGGGAAAACCATCGCCCTGGTCCCGAAAACCCTCAACAATCCCTTCTTTGTCGCCATGACCGACGCCACCCGCACGGCGGCGGAAGCGGCCGGCTTCGAGATGCGCATCAACGCGCCCGACGCCGAGACCGAGGTCGACAAGCAGATCAGCATTCTCGAGACGTTCATCGAACAGGGCGTCGGCGTCATCATCACCGGCCCCTGTTCCGCCACCGCCATCGTAGACACGATAAAAATGGCCGACGCCAAGGGCATCCCCGTTTTCCTCATCGACTCCGGCGCGGACGAAAGCCCCTATGTGTCGTTTGTCGGCACCAACAACTATGAAGGCGGCAAGATTGGCGCGCGCTGGATTGGCGAAAACGTCAAGGGCGAAGTCGCCATCCTGGACGGCTTCTCGGGGAACGACGCGACCACCCAGCGCTACAAGGGCTTTATGGAAGAGATCGCCAACTACCCTGACGTGAAGATCGTCGCCTCCGAATATGCCAATTGCGAACTCGCCAAGGGCATGGAAGTGACGAAAAACTTCCTCACCGCCTATCCGAACCTGCGGGGCATCTTCGCCGTCAACGACAACATGGCCATCGGCGCCGGCAACGCCATCGCGGCGTCGGGCCGCCGCGCCGACATCAAGATCTGCGGCTTTGACGGCCAGCCCTCGGCCGCCCAGGACATTATCGACGGCAACATCGACGCCACCATCGCCCAGAAGCCCGCCACCATGGGCCGCCTGACGGTCGAACAGATCATCAAGCACCTGAACGGCGAACAGGTGCAACGCATCGTCGACACCGGCTGCGACGTCGTCGAAGTCGGCAACGCGCAGAAATACCTCAACTGGCAATAAAAGATTCGCGAAGCGAATGGATAGAAGCATCGAGGGCCGCGCCCGCGCGCGGCCCTCGTCATTTTGCCTTCCCCATTCCACCCTCCGCCAATCGTCACCCCGGCGTGCGGACCTCCACCAGCGAGATAAACGGGCGGTTCGCCCTGATGGACGTTCTGACGCCGGGGGACGATGGCGGGAGGTCGGGACGTCTGGTGGTATATCGCGCCGTTCTTCCAGTAGATACCCGATTCCCCCTCCGCTTTCACGCCAAATACAATTCCGCCTTGCTCGCCCGGACGACCCCGACCATCGCTTCGGGCAAGCCCCGGTCGGTAATCACCCCGGCGACGTCGTCCACCCCGCAGATCCGCGCCATACCCGTTGTGCCGAACTTGGACGAATCCGCGACAATAAAGGTCCGGGGACATCGTTTTACAATATTGGCCGCAATCTCCGCCCGCTCCATGTCGCGGTTGGTAAAGCCGGTCTGGACGGTAAAGCCGTCGACGCCGACAAAGGCCTTGGTAAAAAAGGTGGTCGCGATGTTCTGCCTGGCCATCGCGCCGACCAGGCTCTCGCTGTCGGGCTGGTAGACGCCGCCGATCACCACCACCCGCGCCAAATCGCCGTGCTTGACCTGCCGCGCCACAAACAGGTTCGCCACCGCCATCTGCACCCGGCGTCCGGAAAGTTCCCGCGCCAGCAAGGCGTTGGCGCTGCCCGATTCCAGCAGGACCGTCTCGCCGTCCTCCACCAGCGACGCGGCCATCCTGGCGATCTCCACCTTTTTCTCGTGGTTGATGCTCAGCCGGTGCGAGATGTTTTCCAGTTCCAGCAGGGTTGCGCCGCCGTGGGTGCGGTGCAGATAGCCCTCTTTTTCGAGGAACGACAAGTCCTGCCGCATCGTCACCATCGAAACGTCGAACAGGTCGCATAACTCCTGCACCGTCGCCTGGCCGTGCGTGGACAGGTATTCAAGAATCGCCGATCGTCTCTGCTTCATAAGATGGGTCCCCCGGGTGGTACGGGATGGCTTGTCAGTAATCTCGTCTTCACTATAATACATACCATCGCACAAGTCAACCCGGGAACCCGACGTCTACTGTCTAACGGAGGCAATGAAACTTTCGAAAGAAAGTCAATTGACATTCGAAGAATATGATGTACACTATAGACGACCTTCCCTAGCGAGATGCGGCGTGCCAGCCTCCCAACGATTTGCCACGATGACGGAACCGGACACTCCTCTACGAAAGCGGGGCGCGATGACGACATATTGTTGCGGCATCGATATTGGCGGCACCAAGATGGCGGCAGGCATCGTCACGCCCGAGGGCGAGACGCTTGCCCTCTGTTCGACCGGCGAACACCGCCGGCGCGATGAATCCGGCGTCATGGATCTGGCGGCGGAACTGGTGCGCCAGGCCTGCACCGAGGCGGGCATTAATCTCTCCGACCTCACCGGGGTCGGGGTCGGCATGGCCGGCCACATGCGCAGCCGCGACGGCGTCGTTTTGTTTACGTCCAACCTGGACGGCTTCCGCGACTATCCCCTGACGCGCGAACTCTCCTCCCGCCTGGGCGGTCTCCGCACCATCCTCGAGAACGACGCCAATTGCCAGGCATGGGCCGAGTACCAATTCGGCGCGGGCAAGGGCCACGACGACATGGTTTTCGTCACCGTCTCCACTGGCATCGGCGCGGGCATTATCATAAACGGCCGTCTCTACCGGGGCCGCACCGGCACGGCGGGCGAGATTGGCCACACCATCGTCGAGCCGAAATCCGACATCGTCTGCACCTGCGGCAACAAGGGCTGTTTCATGGCCCTTGCCAGCACCCTGAACCTGGACACCATAGCGAAGCGGAAGAGCCGGCGCTTGCCGACGCGGATTTTCCCCGACCCGGACGCCCATCCGGGCGGCCGCCTCGACGGCAGGCACATCATGGCCCACGCCCGCGACGGCGACGCCGTGGCCCTTGCCATCATCAACGAATACGCCGACTACCTCGGCATCATGCTCTATAATATCTTTCAAATCTTCAACCCTTCGGCCATCATCCTCGGCGGCGGGCTGATGAATTGGGAATTCGGCTATTTCGAGCGGATGCAGGAGAAATTCGCCGCCCTCGCCGGCGACATGCTCCATGACCCGATAACCATCGCCAAGGCCGGAATCGGCGTCGGCAGCGGCGTTCTGGGGGCGGCCTCGCTTTTGCTCGAAGGCTGACGACTCCCGCCGCAAGAATGGCGTTGTGCCGTGTCAAGACGTCTTGCGTTTATTTTCGCGGCCGGTATAGTATGGATGCCGCCCGTGTGCGGTTCCACTCCCGAGTAGTGTGCATGGTTCATTCCGAAAGGATGTTCATGACCGACTCGCACCACATAATCCGCATCGACCGCGTCTCGAAAAGCTTCTCCGGCGTGCCGGTCCTGAAGGACATCGACGTCACCATTCGCCGGGGGGAGATTCTCGGTATTATCGGGGAAAACGGCGCGGGCAAATCCACCCTGATGAAAATCATCTCCGGCATCTACCAGCCGACTTCCGGCGACGTGTATGTCGAAGGCAAGAAGGTGGTGATCCCGGACGCCATCGCCGCGCGAAGCCTCGGCATCAGCCTGGTGCCGCAGGAGTTCAATCTGGTCCGGGACTTGCCGGTCTACAACAACATTTTCCTGGGCGCGGAACTCCTGAAGCCAAACCGCCTCCTCGACAAAACGGCGATGAAGGCGCGCACCCGCGAACTCCTGGCCGAACTGAAGGTGGACATTCCGCCTGATGCGATGATCGAAAACCTCTCGGCCGCGGAAAAGCAGATGGTGGAAATCGCCAAGGCCCTCGCCTTCAAGGCGAACGTCCTGATCATGGACGAACCGACCACCATGCTCACCCTGCACGAGATCGACATCCTCTTCCGTCTGACCCGCAAGCTGCGCGACAACGGCATGACGATTATCTACATCTCCCACAAACTGAAGGAGGTGAAGGATCTCTGCGACCGGGTGCTGGTGCTCCGGGACGGCGCGGTGGTCCTCGACTCCCCGACCGGCGACATTTCCACCGTCGAAATGGCCCAGGCCATGGTGGGCCGCGAACTCGGCACCCTGTTCCCGGCCAAAACGTCGCCGTCGGACGAGGTGGTGTTCGAGGTGCGCGGGCTGACCGTGCCGGGCGTTATCGAGGATATCTCCTTTGCGCTTCGGCGGGGCGAGATTCTCGGCCTCGCCGGGCTGGTGGGGGCGGGCCGGACCGAGGTGGCGGAGACCATCCTCGGCCTCCGCAAAAAGTCGGCCGGACAGATTTTCCGCGACGGGCGCGAGGTGGCGATTCGCGAACCCCGCGACGCCAACGAGGCCGGCATCTCCTACTTGTCGGAAGACCGGCAGGGCGCGGGCATCATCACCAGTTTTTCCGTCACCAACAACACCACCCTTGCCTCGCTTCGGAGTTATTCCGGCCGGTTCCTCGGCCGCATCGACAAAAAGCGCGAGGCCGAATCGGTGCGCCGCTATATCGAATCGTTCCACATCAAGACGGACAACGCCGACAAGCGGCTGGAAAACCTCTCCGGCGGCAACCAGCAGAAAGTGTCTTTGGCCAAGGCGGTCGACACCCGGCCGCAGGTGCTTATCGTCGACGAGCCGACCCGGGGCGTCGACGTGTCGGCCAAGCTGGAAATCTATTCGTTCCTGAACCGGCTCGCGCGGGACGGCATCGCCTGCCTCGTCATCTCCTCCGAACTGGAGGAGGTCATCGGCCTGTGCAATCGCATCATCGTCATGCGCGAAGGCGGTATCGCCGGCGCGGTGGAGGGGGAGGCGATGAACGAGGAGGAAATCATGTTCCTCGCCACCGGCGTGCGTGAAGAAGACGTGTCGAACGCATCGTAAGGCGTTTTAAGAAACTTCGTGAACGGGTAGACGGTAATGATACTGAACCGCCATGGTGATCTCCGGAGCCGAGGACGGGGCCGTGGACCTCGGCCGAACCGCCCGT
>JAJQBO010000045.1:6257-19615 GCA_021203245.1 Planctomycetaceae bacterium | reverse complement strand
CAGATTGGGAAGTATTAAAAAACTCGTAAATTCATTGTGACGACACACCCTAGAACTCTGTCTTGGGCGTTTCCCCTGGGCCTACTCGCACCGCCGTCAGGATACACGTCTCGCTGGCACTACAAAATAATATCCCTGATTTTATTGTGATTTCCGACGCCCATGTCAGCGAGCATTATATATTCCACGCCATGGATTTGCTGGCTGGCACCTACTACATCGCCGATCGGGGCTACTTCAGCTTTAAATTAAGGAACGAGAGGGTTTGTGCGATAGGATTGGTGGTTTTACCGTCCTCCCCATTAACTTAGGCCGAACTGCCCGATTTGTGGCGCAATGGGTTATGTGGCTATCTGCAGATGCAACAGCGGCCAGGGTCGCCCCATGCCGTCGGTTTCGCTCCTGCCTGTCTGGACAAAGCCTCTGGCAAGGTAGAAGGCGATACCGTCCGGGTTTTGTTCATTCACATCGACCCGCAACGGTCTGTCCAGGCCCGCCATCTCGCGGGCAAGCGTGATGAACCGGGTGCCAAGGCCCATGCCCATGGACCCGGGATCGATAAAAAGCGCTTCAATCATATCCTCGTTCATGGCCATAAACCCAACCACCCGCCCTTCCGCTTCAGCCACCCATACAGTAAGGCCGGCCAGGGCGTCGTCCACTTCCTTTTCCAGCATATCGATGTCGGCGGGCGTGAGAAAATGGTGGCTGGCTTCGACCGAGCGCCGCCATACCGCCGTCAGCGTCGGGATATCCTCCAGGGTGCCGCGCCGCAGTTTTGGGTGTTCGACCAATGTCATCTCCAGGCCGCGTCAGGTTGGGTGGTTCCGCACCGGGTAACTCTTGTACACGTATCCGTGCAACAGGCCGTTGTCGTCGACCCACGGCCTGACCTCCTCGCCCTCGTGATCGTTGTCCTCGATGTTTTGCGTCCCAAGCCCGTCGTGGTCGGCCTGGCGTTTGAGCCAGGCGTTGGGGCTGAGGCCAAAAAACGTTTTAAAGGTCTGGGAAAAATGCTGGGCCGAGGAAAACCCGAGATCCAGGGCAATCTCGGTCATGCTGGCCTCTCCCTGCACAAGCATGTCTGCCGCCACTTCGGTCCGGCGGCGCTGCAGATACTCGCCCGGAGGCACCCCGACCTGCTCCCGGAACTTGCCCTTGAAGCGCGACTCGGACAAACATACCTCCTCGGCGATGTCGTTGATGGACCGCGGCACATAGGGGACGCGGGACATGATTTCCAGCGCCTTGGCGATGTCTGGCGTAATTTCCTCCTTCCACGCCCTGGTCGACGCCGACGCGACAAGGAGGAACCACTGCGTCAACAAGGCCGCCATCTCGATGCCGGCCAGTTCCGACGGCCCGGTCCGGCACAGGTCGAGCATGCGCACATAGAGATCGCGCATGCCGGGAAGGGCGCGGAATTGCCGCCTCGGCATCGACCATAAGGCGCGCAGGAGCGGCGCGATGCGTTTGGCGCTTTGCCCAAGAAAGGGCAGTCCGGGCTTCGGTATGGCTGCCTGCATCCAGAAATGCATGCCCCGGCCGTGGAGAAATCGGCCGCTGCCGTGCATTTCGTCCGGCCAGGTGACAAAAATCTGATTGCCGCGCAGGTGGTAATCCTTGCCGCCGACGCGGTAGACGCGTTCGCCCTTGAGGATATGGTTCAGTTCCATCCTGCCCTTGTGCAGGTGGGCAGGCAGGCCGGGTTGGGTAAACGGCATGTTCATGGCGGCGAAATACGGCACTTCGGGAATGCCGAACGGTGTGAGATCGTAGATAAGGCGCTTGCCGTTCGGCGGCAGATTCAGTCGGGTTGGCATAATTGAAAAAGTACTATGGTATTATCCTGAAAGAAAACGGCGGCGGCATGGGGTATACTTCCGTTGTGCAGAGCATGGAGAGAACTTCCAGGAATCTCCGAGAGCACCCCAGACACAATTCCCATGGTAGACGAATTTCACCACGAGCGCAATCACATCCGCTGACAAGGAGGAGAGTTGCATGGCTGCCGCCGATCGTATCCGGGAAGTGTTTTCGAAAAGGGGAGGCATTCTGCGACTGGTGCCCAACTGGGTGCCGCGACTGTTCAACCGGCCCGGCCGCCGGATGCGCCTGCACCCGGACGACCTGTTCTGCCTCGGCGCGGCACGCGGCGCCATCAAGGAACGCTGGTTCTGCTCCATCACGCCGGCCATCAACGGGCCGCTCGCGCCGCCGGACGAAGGCCTCAGCCGGGTCGAGATGTCCCGCGACTACAACGACACCGTCTTTTTCCGGGACGCCATGGACAGCCTTGGCGCGGATCTCATCGGTCCCGATCTGCATAAAAAATACGGCGCCTGGCCGATGTTTGCGAAATACTTCGACTACGAAGGGCCGCTGTTCCACCACCTCCACCTCGACAACGCCTCGGCGGCGAAGATCAACATGGCCGGCAAGCCGGAGGCGTATTTCTTTCCTGTGCAGATGAACAATTATCTGGGCGACTTCCCCCTGACCTATTTCGGCTTCGACCCGGGCGTCGACAAGAACGAGGTGCGCCGCCGGCTCGAGGAATTCGAGGCTGGCGACAACCGCATCACCGAACTCTCGCGCGCCTACCGGGTCGAACTCGGCACCGGCTGGTATACCCCGCCCGGCGTCGTCCACGCCCCGGCGTCGGTCCTGACCTACGAGCCGCAGTGGAACTCGGACGTGTCGTCGGTTCTGGAAAACGTCGTGCAAGGCGAGGTCATCCCTCGCGACAGCCTGGTGTCGTCGCTGCCCGACAACGAGAAAAACGACATGGAAGCCATCATGGCGATGATGGACTGGGACCTCAATATCGACCTGCACTACAAGGAAAAATACTTCCTGCCGCCGCTCCCCATCGACACCGGGACCAAGGACTATTCGGAAAGCTGGATTACCTACCGCAACCCCTTCTTTGCGGCAAAGGAGACGGTCGTCCCGCCCGGCGGCTCGGCCCTCGTCAAGGACGAAGCCGCCTATGGCTGCATCATCGTTCAGGGTCACGGTTCGTTCGGCACCTACGACGACGCCGAAGCGCCGATACTGCTCCGCTACCGGCAATTGTCGGGCGACGAGTATTTCGTGTCGGAAAAAGCGGCCCGCGACGGCGTTCGCGTCGTCAACAGGAGCATGCACGAGGACATGGTCATTCTGCGCCACTTCGGCCCCAACGCCGGCGCGCCGACAGCGTAACGGGAGGGTTTCATGGCTCAACTCTTCGGCACCGACTATGACCGCGCCGCCCTGCTTCGCCGCATCGGCAACCTGAACCAGGTGGCGGGCATCCGCGAATTTACCTATTCCTCCGGCCGCGCCGACGGGGTCAAGGCTGTCGAAATCAACACCGGCCCGCTCGCCTGCGAACTGCTGCCGAGCCGGTGCCTGGATATTTCCCGGTTGTCGTACAAGGGCATTCCGGCGGCGTACCTGTCGAAGTCCGGCATCCGCCACCCGTCCTTCTACTCCAAGACCGACCCGACCGCCTTCCACGACAATTTCTTCGCCGGCGCGCTGTCCACCTGCGGCCTGCACAATATCGGCCCGGCGCGGGAAGCGGGCGGCCGCGTCCACCAGCTTCACGGCGACATCGGCAACATGCCGGCGGAACAGGTGGCCGTGGGCGAAGGCTGGGCCGGGGACGACTGCATGTTTTCCGTCAAGGGCGTCGTCCACCACAGCTCGTTCTATCACGGCGATCTGCTCCTGCGCCGGACCGTGACGGCGCGCCTCGGCGGCAGGTGCGTGTACATCAACGACGAGGTGGAAAACCTCGACTTCGCGCCCGCGCCGTGCCTGATGCTGTACCACTGCCAGTTCGGCTTCCCCTTCCTGGATGCGGCGACGACGCTCCGCACCTCGCCCTCGACCGGCATCGAACCCAGGGACGACACCGCCGCCGCCGGCCTGGCCACCCACGCCGCGTTCGCCGACCCGGCCGACGGCGCGCCGGAACAGTGTTTCTACCACACGCTGACGCCGGGCGAATCGGGTTGGGCGGCGGCGTGTTTGTTCAACCCGCGCCTCGGGCCGAACGGCATGGGCGTCTATGTCCGTTACCACACAGACACCCTGCCCGAACTGGTGCAATGGAAAATGCTGCGGAGCCGCGAATACGTCTGCGGCCTCGAACCGTCATCCGCCAGGCTGGACGAACGGAGCGACGCGGACATGGCGGCGCTGACGCTTGCCCCGCTGGAGAAGCGCCGCTACCGCCTCGAACTCGGGTTTGTCGAAGGCGAGGACGGCGTGCACGATTTACTGCACGCGGCAGAGGAGCACGCATGAGCGGCGAGTACATGGTCAGGATGAGCCATATCAACAAGTCGTTCCCCGGCGTCAAGGCGCTGGACGACGTATCCTTCGACCTGCGGGCCGGCGAGGTGATGGCGCTCCTGGGCGAGAACGGGGCGGGCAAATCGACCCTGATGAAAATCCTCGACGGCGTCTATACCAGAGACAGCGGCGAGGTGGAGATCATGGGCCGGCCCATGGAAATCGACATGACGCCGAAAATCGCCCAGGCCGAGGGCGTGGCCATGATTCACCAGGAACTGAATATGTGCACGCAACTGAGCGTTGCCGAAAACATCTTCCTGGGCCGAGAACTCGTGAGCGGCTTTACCCTGTCGAACCGCGAGATGCGCCGCCGCGCGCGGGAAATCCTCGGCCGCCTCAACCTGAACCTCGACCCCGACACCATCGTCGGCTCCCTGTCCGTCTCCAAACAGCAGATGGTGGAAATCGCCAAGGCGCTGGGGGCGAACGCCCGCATCCTCATTATGGACGAACCGACTTCCGCCCTGACGGCGAAGGAGATCGAGGAACTGTTCTCCATAACCCGCAAGCTCCGCGACGAAGGCTGCGGCATCGTCTATATCTCCCACCGGCTGGAGGAGCTGCAGTACATCGTCGACCGGGTGACGATTATGCGGGACGGCCGCTTCATCACCTCCTGCAACTTCGCCGACACCTCGATGGACGAAATCATTTCCAACATGGTTGGGCGTGAAATCAAGGAAAAGTTCCCCCACGTCGACACCCCCAAGGGGAAAAAGATATTCGAAGTGAAAAACCTCAATGCCGGCAAGATGGTCCGGAACATCGACCTCGACCTCTATGAAGGGGAAATCGTCGGCATCGCCGGGCTGATGGGCGCGGGCCGGACCGAAATCACCCGGGCCATCTTTGGCGTCGACCCGAAGGACTCTGGTGAAATCCTCCTGGACGGCAGGCCCGTCCGCATCGACGAGCCACGGGACGCCATCCGCGCCGGCATCGTCCTGGTGCCGGAAGACCGCAAGCGCGACGGCCTCTGCACCAAGCTTTCGATTCGGGAAAACATCGCCCTGCCGAACCTCGATCTGCTCTGCGGCGCGGGCGGCAAGGTCGCGGTCAGGCGCGAACGAAACATGGTGGCGAAGGCGGTCGAGAGTTTGCGGATTAAACTTTCCAGCCCGGAGATGGACGCCGGCAACCTGTCGGGCGGCAACCAGCAGAAGGTGGTTGTCGGCAAATGGCTGGCGCGGCAATCGCGCGTCGTCATTTTTGACGAGCCGACGCGCGGCATCGACGTCGCGGCCAAGGTGGAAATCTACATCCTGATGAACGAGCTGAAGCGCCAGGGCATCGGCGTCATGTTTGTCTCGTCCGAGATGCCGGAGGTGCTCGGAATGGCCGACCGCATCATCGTGGTCTGCGACGGCCGCATCACCGGCGAGTTCACCGCCGCAAACGCGACCCAGGAAAAAGTGCTCGAGGCGGCGATGCGTTTTGAAAACAAGTCGGAACGCCTGGCCGCCGTCAACTGACGACCGGCTCGCCGGGACCAACCCGAGAGGAGGGTAGAGTGGAACAACGCAATCCCGTCATGCGACTTCTGGCCACGCGAGGCATGGGGCAGGTCGTGACCGTCACCCTGGGCCTTATCGTGCTGTGCGTGGTGTTCAGTTTTCTGAACCCGATGTTCCTGTCGGGCCGGAACATCGCCAACCTGTCCCGGCAGATCGTCCCCATCCTGCTGGTCGGCATCAGCCAGTCGTATGTCCTCATCACCGGGAACATCGACCTGTCCATCGGTTCGGTGCTGGGCATGAGCTGCATGACCTCGGCCACCCTCATGACGCGGGGCGTCAACCCGTGGCTAGCCGCGATTCTCACCATCCTCGCCTGCCTGGTGGTGGGGCTCTTGAACGGCGTCCTGGTGGCGAAGTGCAAGCTGCCGCCGTTCATCGCCACCCTCGGCACCATGACGATTGCCAGGGGTATCGCGCAAATCGTCAACAATAATTATAATACCGATTCCATCGGCTCGGGACCGGCGGCGATGCTGTTCCAGAGCGTGTTCTACTACGGGCGGGTGCTGGGGCTGTATTCCCCGGTGATCATCGCCTTTGTCCTGTGGGTGTTCTTCTTCTTCATCCTCAGTTGGACCCGCACCGGCCGCCACATCTACGCCGTCGGGTCGAACATCGAGGCGAGCCGCCTGTCCGGCGTCAACGTCTCGCGGACCGTCATCGTCGCCTACCTGGTGAGCGCCTTCTGCGCCAGCGTGGTGGGCCTTATCACAACCGCGACCTCGGGGATGGGCTCCATGGACGCGGGCAACATGTACGAGATGTACGCGGTGGCGGCGTCGGTCATCGGCGGCGTGTCGACCCTGGGCGGCCAGGGGCTGCTCCTCGGGACCGTGATCGGTGCGGCCATCTGGGGCGTGCTCCAGAACGGCCTGCAGTTCGCCGGCGCGCCCGTGGCCATCCGCAACATCGTCATCGGCGCGATTGTGGTGATTTCCGTCCTCATGGACGTGGTCATCCGCACCGGCGGCTGGAAGTTCAAATCCAAAACGTGAGCGGTGTGAAGCATTGCGAATGTGTGGGTTGAACCATTTCTCTTGTAAGGAGACGGGACTATGAAGACATTGCGCGCGGTACTGTGCGGCCTGTTCGTCGCTGCCCTGTTCGTCGGCATGGCCAAGGCCGGCGACATCCGGGTGTTCCTGGTAACCATGGACCAGATGGATCAGCATTGGACCAATGTCGACGTCGGCTGCAAACGCGCCGTCGCCGAGGTCGGCGGCGTCAATTACACCTGGATGGCGCCGGACATGAAGGACGACAACAAGCAGATTGAAATCATCAACAACACCGTCGCCGCCGGGGCGGACGTCCTCCTCCTCGCCGCCAACGGTCCCACCGCGGTGACCTCGGCCCTCCGCGAAGCCCAGAGCGCCGGCGTGAAGATCATCTACGTCGACTCCCCGGCCGACTTCCCCGCCATCGCCACCTTCTCCACCGACAACAAGGCGGCAGGGAAAACGGCGGGCGACGAAATGCTCAAGGCGCTGAAGGCCAAGGGCGTGACGTCCGGGAAAATCGGCATCGTCGGCGTCAACGCCGCCACCGCCTCCACCGCCGCCCGCGAAGCAGGCTTCCGCGAAGCGTTCGAAGGCCAGGGCTACGAACTCCTCGCCACCCAGTACGGCGAAGGCGACATCGCCCGCTCCAAGGACATCGCCGCCAACTACATCGTCCAGGGCTGCGTCGGCGTGTTCGGCACCAACGAAGGCTCGACCGTCGGCACCGGCAACGCCATCCGCGAAGACGGCAACCGCATCGTCGGCGTCGGCTTCGACAACTCCGACACCATCCGCAACCTCATCCGCGCCGATTCGCTCCTCTGCGCCATGGTGCAGAACCCGGACGTCATGGGCTACCTCGCCTTGAAGGCGGCAAAGGACGCGGTCACCTCGACCGGCTATACCGGCCCGAAGGTCGTCGACACCGGCGTCACCGTCATGACGAAGAGTAAGCTGGACTAACAAGCAATCGTGTCGCGTTGGGTATGGGGAGAAGCCCGGCGGGTTTCTCCCCTCTTTCACGCGCTTGAATCGGGAGACCAATGAACCATACCAAGCAACCGCTGCTGGTGCAATTCGGCGCAGGTAATATCGGCCGCTCGCTGGTGGGACAACTGTTCGCGGCGGCGGGATGGCGGGTCGTGTTTGTCGACGTCTCGAAAACCATCATCGACGCCCTGAACGCGCGCGGCCGCTACGACATTTCAGTCAAGGAAGAGCCGCCAAAAACCATCGCGGTCGAGAACGTCGCGGGGATCCATATGGACGACACGGACGCGGTGACGCGGGCGCTGGCCGACGCGGACCTCGCCGGCACCTCCGTCGGCGCGGCGAATTTGGCGGGCGTGTGTTCCCATATCGCCGCCGCCCTGCCGCGCCGCGACAGGCCGCTGTCCGTGATGCTGTGCGAAAACCTGCACGGCGCGGCCGAATTGGCCAGCGGGTATCTTCGCGAAGCGATCGGCAACGGGACGGTTCCCGAGGTCGGGTTTATTGAAGCGGCGATCAGCAAGATGGTGCCGGCGACGCCGCCGGAGGTGCGGGCCGCCGATCCGCTGGCGGTATGGGCGGAAGGATACAACACCCTCTACCTCGACGCCGACGGCTATGTCGGCGGCGAGCCGCCGCGCGTCGGCGGGGTGGCGTGGCGGCGGCCGTTTGACGCCTATGTCGACAGAAAACTGCTGCTCCATAATTTCCCCCACGCAGCCGCGGCCTATCATGGCGCGCTTCGCGGGAAACACTCTATCTGGGAATGCATGGACGACGACCGCGTCGCGGCGGAAGTCCGGGGCTGTATGCACGAAGTCTCCTCCGGCCTCGCGGTCCGCCACGGCGAAACATTTACTTACGACGAAAACAGGGCCTGGGCCGACGACCTGCTGCGGCGGTTCCATAACCGCGCCCTGGGCGATCCGGTGTTCCGGGTTGGCCGGGATCTCCGCCGCAAGCTCGCGCCGTCGGACCGCTGCATCGGGGCGTTGCGGCTCATGCAGGAGACGGGGCTGGAATACACTCATACGGCGCGCGCCATCGCGGCGGCACTCTGTTTCGATGCCGTCACCCTCGACCCTTCGCCACTGCCGGAGGACATCGAAATCATGCGGGCGGCGGCGGCCGACGGTCCGGAGGCGGTGCTGACAGGCGTCTGCGGCCTCGACCCCCGGGGCGACGCCCCTGTCATCGACTGTATTGCGCGCGAATACCACCTTCTCCGTAAAGGCGACAAGAATGGCTAAGGAAATCGACGCCCTCGTGGTCGGGCTGCTCTGTCTCGACATAATTCCGGAAATCCCGACCGGCGGCCGATCCATGGCCGACCTGCTCCTGCCGGGCAAGCTGGTGGACATCGGCGCGGCGGTGATGGGAACCGGCGGCGCGGCCAGCAACACCGGCCTGGCGCTGCACCGCCTCGGCTTTGCCGTGCATATCGTCGGCAAGGTCGGGGACGACGTCTTTGGTGGCGTCACCGTCGATCTGCTGAAGCGGCAGGGCAGCGGCCTTGCCGATTCGATGATCGTCTCGAAAGGCGACGCCTCGTCCTATTCCATCATCATCGACCCGCCCGGCATCGACCGGATGATCCTGCACGATCCGGCGGCGAACCACACCTTCCGGGGCGACGAGGTGCCGGACGAGACCATCGCCTCGGCGCGGCTGCTGCACTTCGGCTATCCGCCCCTGATGCGGCGCTTCTACGAAAACGACGGCGAGGAACTCAGCCGCCTCTTCCGCCGGGCGCGCGCGACGGGCGTGACGACCTCCCTCGACATGGCGAGGCCGGACCCGGACGGACCGTCGGGCAAGATCGACTGGGTGCGGTATTGCGAAACGGTGCTGCCGGACGTCGACGTGTTTCTGCCGTCGGCCGACGAAATCCTCTTCATGATCGACAGGCCCGCGTTCGACGCGCTCCAGGCGGAGGCGGGCGACGCCAACCCGGCGGCGCTGATGGACATCGCCACCATCCGCGCCGTCGCCGACCGGCTGCTGGCGATGGGGACGGCGATTGTGGGGCTGAAGCTGGGGGACCAGGGCTTTTACCTGAAGACAACCGCCGATCCCCGGCGGCTGGCCGCGATGGGACGTCTGGCGCCGGACGCGGCATCGTGGCTCGATACAGAACGGATCGCCCCGTGCCGGCTGGTGGAGGTGGCCGGCACCATCGGCGCGGGCGACTGCACCATCGCCGGTTTCCTGGGCTCGCTCCTGAAGGGACTCGGACCGGACGAGGCTGTGGCGATGGCGACGGCCGTGGGCGGCGCGAGCGTCGAGGCGCGGGACGCATACAGCGGCGTGACGCCATGGCCTCGCATCGTCTCGCGGCTCGAATCAGGCTGGCCGCAACGCGACAGCCGCGCCGTTCCCGCCTCGTGGCGGAAGACGCCGGCCGGGAACTTTCGGCCATAGGATCCATTCCGGAGTCGCTTTTTCCCGCCGTCCTGTTTTTCTTCACGGCTTATCCTCTACCGGCTCAGACCGGTAGAGGATGCTCCCGCTACCCCATCATTACGAGTTTCCGAATTAAACAACGGCACACCCCATCTGTTCCAGAATTTTCCGCAGGCCGGGCAATTCCGTTTCCGGGATGTTCTCCATCGGTTCGCGCGTCGTGCCGCAGGGCATGCCGCACAATTTTGCCGCAGCTTTGTTGGCGGCCTGGTAGAACGGCATGTCGCTGGGGGTTTGGCCCGGCGTGAGAACGGAGGGGATGGGCGAGTTTTTGGCAGCAAGGGCGAAAACCCAATTCCAGAACAGCATTATCCTGTCGCAGACCGCCCTGACCCTGTCCGCGTCCTTTGCCTTGCCGGCATGATAGAGATCCACCGCCAGGTGCGGCGCGTAGTTAAGCAATTCGGTGACAAACCCGCCGCAGCCGGAGAAACACATAAACTGGTACATAAAATGACCGAGGCCGGCAAAGGTGGCGATGTCGTTCGGGTCAAGAGTCTGGAGTATGTTCAAGAAGGCCATGGGATTGTTGGTGTTTTCTTTGAGGCCGACGATAGTGTCGATTTGCGAAAGCTTGCGGAGCTGTTGGGCGTTGAGCCACAGTTTGCTGGTTGTCGGATTATTGTAGATGCAGATGCCGATGTCCACCGCGTCGGCGATGGCGGCGTAATGCCGCATGACGCCGTCGAGAGTGGGCATGGCGTAATACGGGTGGACAATGAGCAGCCCGTCGGCGCCAGCGGATTGGGCATACTTCGACATCTCGATGGTGTAGCGGGTTCCGGCGCGGGCGCTCCCAATCATGACCGGGAACGTGCCGTTCACCTCCTGGGTCACGACGTCGATGACCTGACGGTTTTCACTTTCGTTCATGGCGTAAAATTCGCCCGTGGTGCCCATGGCGAGAAAAACCACGTCCTCCCCCTTGAGGAGCGGGTTCTGTGTCACCATCCTGACGCTTTCCTTGAGAGCCGGAACATCGACATTGCCGTCGGTGTCGAATGGCGTCAAGGCCAAGTGGACGATACCCTTCAGCTTGGATTTGAATTCCTGCGGCTTCATCATGACTTTTGTTCCTTTCAAGAATGTGTCCCTCTCCCGCTCACCCACGCGGCGGTCGAGCGGGCCACAGTACGGCGGAGCTTCACGGAGTCCGTCGGACGATTTATGGAGGATGTGGCGTTAGGATAGGTGTGCGCATGGTGTCACAGGCGGTTATGTAATTCCTCCCCGTTCAAGAAGCGTTTGACATTCTCCACACTGGCGCGGCAGAGCGCCTGCGCCCCGCCCAACGAACTGCCGCCTATGTGCGGCGTGGCCACCACGTTGGGAAGCGAGACAATTTCCGGCCGCGGCGGCTCACTTGAGAAGACGTCGAGCGCCGCTCCCTTGATGACCCCGGTTTTGAGCGCTTCGATGAGAGCGTCCTCGTCCACCACCTCGCCACGCGAGGTATTGATCAGGATTGCGGTCCGTTTCATCATGGCGAGCGCTGCCCCATCGATCAGGCCGAGGTTGTCCCTAGTGGCGGGAACATGCACGGTGACGAAATCGGAGCGCCGGAGCAAGGTCTCCATCGGCATCAATGCCGCGCCGGCCGAGGCGGCATTTTCCGGTGTGACGAAAGGATCGGAGGCAAGCACCTCCATACCGAATGCCTGCGCATACCTGCCCACCCTTTTCCCGATGGCGCCAAACCCGATCACGCCCAGCGTAGCCCCTTCAAGCATGTCGCCCATATACAGCATCCACCGGTTGTCTACGAGGCGTATGTTGCTGGTGACGATGCCGCGGGCGGCGGCGAGCATCAGTCCCATTGTCAGTTCCGCAACGCTGCCGGCGTTGGCATGACCGGCATAGGCAACGCGAATTCCTTTTTTCCCGGCGTAGGCGACATCGATGTTGTCGTACCCCGCGCCGTGCTTAAGGATAATTTTCAGATTGGGCGCATGGTCGATTACCTGGCTGGTAATCCTTTCCACCCCGACCACGATAATGTCGGCATCGGCCACGGCCGGCAGGATTTCGTCCAGCGGCGTGGGACTGTCGTGGTTCACCAATTCAACCACTTCGAGGTGCAGCCGCCGCAGTTCCTCGCCCAAATCGGGGCACGCGGCGTAGAACGATTCGCCCAGCATGACGACCGCCTTCATACCTTCCCTTTCAATAGAGGAAACCGGCCAGCCTTGGCACCGCCAGGACAATGGCGGGAATATAGGTGACGACGAACAGAACAAGAAAGGCGGCGATGGTGAACGGTAACAACTCCTTGAGAACGGCCTCGAACCGGCACTTGCCCACCGAACAGGCGGCATAGAGGACGACGCCCACCGGCGGGGTTATCAAACCCACCGTGAGATTGACCAGCATGACGATGGCGAAATGGACCGGGTGGACGCCAACCGCGTACATGATTGGCCCAAGAATCGGCGCAAAGAGGATGATGGCCGCGCCGGTATCCAGCCACATGCCAACGATAAGCAGGAACAGGTTGATGAACATGAAGAGGATGTATTTATCGTTCGATATGCTCAAAAGCGTTTGCGCGATTTGTTCCGATATCTTTTCAATCCCCATAACCCATGCGAACACCGAGGCAAAGGCAATGACGAGAAAGATGTTGGCGCTGGTGACGGCGCTCTCGCCGACAACCTCCACCCAGTCCCTCAGGGTAAAATTGCGGTAGACGGCCACGCCGAGCAGGAGCGAGTACAGGGCCGCGACGCAGGCGGATTCGGTGGGGGTAAAGTATCCGCCCAGGATTCCGGTTAGGATGATGACAGGCATGCCCAAAGTGACGAGGCCGTCCACGAGGATTTTCAGTAATTGCGCCCTGGTGTAGCGGGTAGTGTCTTTGGGAAAGTTCCGGCTCTTTCTGAGAATCAGGATGTACAGAATCTGACTGACCCCGAGGGCAATGCCCGGCACCAGCCCAGCCAGGAACAGGGCGCCGACCGACAGCCCCATGATGCCGGCGTACAGAACGCCGAGGTGAGTGGGGGGGGGGCATCAGCGGGATGTGCAACTAGGAGGCGGG
>JAJQBO010000045.1:0-6247 GCA_021203245.1 Planctomycetaceae bacterium | reverse complement strand
CCCCCCCCCCCCCTCTCGCCCCCCCACCCCCACCCCCCCGCCCCGCCGCGGGGGGGCATCAGCGGACTTTGCAACGATGAAGCGGCGGTGATGACGCAGGCGAAGTTTTCGTCATAGCCTTCCCGGCGCATGGCGTCTATTTCTACCGCACCCAACGCGGCGACGTCGCCGAGGGCGGTGCCGGAAATCCCGCCGAAGATGGTGCTGCCGACAACGTTGACGATGGCAAGTCCGCCTTGAAACCGCCCGAAAAACAGCCTGGCGAAATCGAACAGCTTTTTGGAGATATCCGACTTGACCATAATATTCGCTGCCAGAATGAAGAAGGGGATGGCCATGAGCTGGAACTGATTGACCCCTGCGAACAGCCGGTTTGGCACCACGATGATATAGGCGGGATTGACGAGCAGGATATAGGACAAACCGGTTATCCCCATCGAATAGGATATGGGAAATCCGATGAGAATCGTGACCAGCAAGATTCCCATCGCGAGGCCGAAGTCAGCCATTGTTCTGTTCCTCGCGGGTAAAAAACGCTTCGACGATGACTAGAAGGAGTTGCACTGCGATAACGAGAAACCCGAAAATTATGCTGGATTTGGGAATAAGCATGCTCATCATGAGGGCGGGCGATTTTTCGTTCAGGCTGATGCGCGGCAGTTGGGTAGCAGCGAGCCAGAACAGTCCCGCAACAAACAGCAGCATTGTTATCTTGATGGCGATGTCGACGCCGAATTTTATCCTCGGCGGGAACATATCCAGGAAAAAGGTGACGCCCGTGTTTTCCCAGGTGCGGATTAGGCAGCTTGAGCCAAGAAAACAAAGCCAGACCATGCAAAACCGCGCGACCTCTTCTGTCCAGGGCAGCGGTTTCGGCAAAATGTACCGGCTGAAAATCTGCAGCGTCACCGCCACCACCATTACCGTCAGGAGCAGGATGCACGCCGCCTTGACCAGCGTGTTCAACATTTCGCCTATGTCTTCGAGACTTTGGCGCCATTTCATGTAACAGTCTCCTAGATTAAAGTGGTCCGTCATACCGCGCGCGGGTGCATAAGCTGCAGATTGCCGCCCTCGCTACCGGCTTGCCGCATTCTTTTTCACAAGCATCATGATGAGGATGGCAGCAATAATGGCCAACACCACTATGGCAACGATATAGCCCATGGTGTCAGCGCCCGCAGCGACGGTCGCCGATGCGGCGGCAGGCGACACGGTGGCGGCTGCCTGATAGGTGCCGCTCTGGATTGACCGGGCGACGTTCAAGTATTCATCCACCAGGTCGGGCGAAATTTGCTCCTTGAGCCACGCGACCACCGGTTCACGGGCGATGCCGAAGCTGGCCTTTTCCTCGGCCGTGGGCGAATATATCGCGGTGCCGAAGGCGCGCATCTGATCGAGCGCCATGGATTCGCTGGCATTGATGGCGCCCCTGGCAGCCATCTGAGCCACCTTGCCGGCGTCCAGCACTAACTTCCGCAATTCCGGCGTCAGGCTTGCCAGCCAATCCTCGTTGACGGCGATATAGGCGGGGCTGATCAGGTGGCCGTCGAGGGTGTAGAATTTCTGCACTTCATAGATGGAGCCGTCCATCATCACCATGGCCGAATTTTCCTGGCCATCCACCGTGCCTGTCTGAAGGGCGGTGTACAGTTCACTAAACGGAATGGGCGTGGGCAATGCCCCAAGCGCTTCGAACATACGCAGGTGGGCGGGAATCTCCATGCAGCGAATTTTCAGCCCTTTGAGGTCGGCCGCGCTTTTGACTTCGCGAACATTGTTTGAGATGTTGCGAAAGCCGCCGTTGTCGAAGGAAGCGATAATGCGGATGCGGGTTTTTGCCGCGATATCGTCGTACATGCGTTGCATAAAGTCACTGTCCAGCATGGTGTAGAATTCCATCCGATTGCGGAAGAGAAAGGGGACGGAAAAGATTTGCAGCTCCGAATAGTAACTCGAGAGATCCGCCTCGCCAGTGGTGGTCGCCTCGACAACTCGTTGCATGCACTGCTGGAGTATTTCCGGGCCGTTGCCAAGTTGTGCGTTGGCGTACAGTTCTACGGTGACGCCGCTGACGTTGGATTCGACGTAATTCTTGAAGGCAAGTTGCGCGGCCCAATTGAAATTCATAATTTCCTGGCCCGCGATCAGGGTGGATTTAACCGAAATGCTCGGCAGTTTAATGGTTATCGACCGTTCACCCGCGCTCGCCATCCACGCCATACCGGCCGCCAGAACCACGGCCACGGCTATTCTCCTGCTCGTACGCATAGTAGGACGTCCTTTATAAACGTATAAGATATCAGACAAGTTAAATCAAACGTATAGGTGCGCGATCCGTGGAGCAACAAGGACTACTTTCCGGTTTCCAATATCTTTGTGATGTGTTCGAGCGATTGACGGATGTGGATTTCGACGACGGCTTTGGCAAGTTGTTGATTGTGGGCGCGCATGGCGGCGATGATCTGGCTATGCCCTTGAGCCGCGATATCGATGTGTTGGGTGAGGATATAGGCGTTGGCCCGGTATTCCGCATAGGCCGATTCCACTACCTCGTTAAGTTGGGCAAGCAAACCAATGTTGCATACCTGGAAAATGAGCCGGTGAAATTGGGTATCATAATGGAGCAGGTGCGCCACGTCCGTCGGTTTGGCGCTTTCCAAAAACCTGGCGTTGAGGTTTTCCATGGTGGCGATCTGGTCGTCGGTAATGATGACCGCCGCTTTTTCGGCCGCAAGGCATTCGAGGCAGCACCGCGTATCGATCAATTCGGCAAGGCTATCGGTTTTCGACTGATACCAGGTCTTGGCCTTAGTCGTATTTTCCTGAATGGATTCGACGAAACTGCCGCGTCCGCGCTCAATGCGGATCATCCCGAGTGCCTCGAGCATGCTTAACGCCTCTCGGACGGAGGAGCGGCCGACGTTATAGGCTTCACACAGCATTTTCTCGCTGGGAAGTTTGGAGTTCAGCGGGAACTCCCCTTCCATCAGGCGGGTTTTAATGTTTTCAAAGACATGCTCGGTGACGTTGTTCCACTTCGAGTAATGCATGGTGAACCCCAGTCAACCTGTGAGATGTCTGATATGTTATATCAACACTATACCCCACGTGGATTGTTAGCCAAATGACAAACTAGGGATTTTTTTATACCCGCCCGCCATTCTCGCGTCAGGCCTGGGTGCGCTTGCGGCGGAGGGCGATGATTTGCCACCCGGCTATCAAGGCTGCCATCAGGGCGCAGATGGCGATGAAGACGACGATGCTCGAACTGGTGACGCCGCGGCGCATCAGGGCTCCCGCTATCATGATGACGATGGAGGCGGCGGCGAAGGTGCCGCCCATCATCAGGCTCATGCGAAGCGCCTGGGTCGCGCCGGCCATGTTCTTGGCGGCGGCGGCGGCGGCAGGGTGAATCGACGCCGGGGTGACGATGCACAACGGCAGCGAGACGAGAAAGCCCCATTCCGGCGACGGCACATACGCCATCAGGACCAGGAGCGGAAACGCCAGTAACTGCGTGCCCAGGGCGACAGGATAAAATCCCCGCGACCGGGTCAGGCTGCTCCATAAAAATGAACTCAGAGACGATCCCACGCCCATCACCATCAGCACCCACCCGCTCCAGTGCCGGGCCTCGGGCCCGAAAAGCAGTTCGAAATGGCTGGACAGAATCGCCAGAAACAGCCCTGTCGCAATGCACATGCACATCCCGACAGCCAACAGCGGCCAATAACTCAAGGCTCCGTCCTGTACCCGGGTGATCCGCTTCGAGCGGGGCCTGATCATGACAGACGGATGCTCGCGCTTTCTCTTCCGGTAGGAAAGAAGAAAGATCCCGGCCACGACAATCGCAGGCACGACAAACCACGCCAGGGCGGGAAATCCGTACGACTCGGTGACACGGATGCTGAGGGGCGTCATGGCTGCGTAAATCGCCGCCCCGCCCGCCATGAAAAAGGGAATGCCCAGGTACGACTTCTCGCCCGAAGCGTCGTGGGCCGAAAGAACGGCCTCCGGGTGATACAGGCCGGTGCCGGCGGCTCCGATAGTGATGATTATCGACAGGGAGACGATGCCGGTGGCAAAGCCCATGAACACCGCCGACGAGGCCATGATAATAGCCAGCCACAACACCCAGGCGAGGTTGCGGTTGCCCATGATATAGGCGGCGGTGGGTTGGATGAGGTTATTGACGAGGGCGCTCGCGCCGATAAGCATGACGACTTCGCCGATGGGGATGCCCAGGTAGGCGGCAAGACCGGGCGCCAGGACCTGCAGCATGCCTCCATAGGAATCGACCAGGCCGTGGCCGAGCGTGAGGAGCATAACCGGGGTAAAATACTTCAATTTCGCAAACATGGATGCATCCAAAAAAAAGGAATGAAATAGTGGAGCCGCCGTCGGCAAAAACCGTACGGCGGCTCTTATATAATCCCTTTTCGCGGGGGGAATGCAACCGCAATGGGGAAGTAATTGCGGAATTTACTTTTTGCTCTTCAGCCACACGTCCGCCACCAGCCCCTGGCTCCCGTCGGTCCGCGTGAACGAGGACTTTTCGCCGATGACGTTGCCGTGCTCGTCCAGCTGGTAATCCTTGTTGTAATTCAGATCGATGGACTTGATGCCGGCCTCGGCGAGGGTCAGCGATTCGTCGGCCTGGTTGATGCCGTCGCCGTTGAGATCGCGCCACAAACGAAGCTGGCTGTAGACCGCGTCGTTTTCGTCGATGACGCCGTCGCCGTTGTCGTCGTACTGGCGCAGCTTTTCAAAGCCGTTGGCGTGGCCGCCCTGGTCGCCGAAGAGTTCGTTGGCGTCGTCGGCGACGCCGTTGCCGTTTTCGTCAAGATAGAGGAAGGCGTTGTTCCCTTGGATAAAGGCGGTCTGGACCGGCGAGCCGTCCCCTTTGATGTCGAAATAGACGCCGTCGTCGGCCGAGGTAAGGTTGATGCCTTCGCCCCCGAGGTCGAAGACGAGCGGGTCGGACAGGTCTTCCCATTCGATATAGGACTGGAGATCCATCCCGGAAATGGTGCCGCCGTTCTGGACGTGTTCGATCATGACGTCGAGGGAGGCGCTGAAGGAGCGCTGCGAGTTCAGGGTCTGGTTGGCGATGGAAGAACTGGAGAACAGCATTTCGAAGCGCCAGTTGCTGCTCGAACTGACGATGTTGTTGAAGTTGAAGCCTGAGGCTTTCGTCGTCTGCGCCCCGCCCCAGAGGTTGAAATTCTGGCCGGCGTTGCCGCGACCGGCGGCGGCGGTGGCGTTGCGGTAATTGGCGCTGATGGCGGTCAGCAGCTTTTCAATCGTGTCGGCCAGCATCTGCTGGGTCTGGATGGCCAGGGACGCGACAGACATGGTCGAGCCCTGGGCGCTGCGCTGGACCTCGACGTAACGGACTTCGCCGTTGTTGATGTTGATATTGCGGGAGACGCTGTCGCCGCCGGTGTTGACCAGGTTCTGGTTTTCGCCCGCCTTCAGCAGGTTGTCAATAAGTGTCTTGACCTTTTCGAACAATTCTTCGTCGCCCGCCATCTGCTCCATCGTCTCGGCGCTGATGGCGATGGTGGCGTCGAGGCCGGTCTCGACAAAGTAGCTACCGGCTTCGGCAAACGAGGTCAGCGTGCGGCTGGTGATGGTGGTGCCGGGGAGAGACGTGGCGAGACGTTCCATCGTCACGCTGATCTTCTCCGTCCTGGACATGCCGGTGGTGTCTACGAGACGGGAACCGAGTTCCTTGGCGAACAGCGCCGGATCGACGGCCGCATCGGTGGTGGACGAGGCGGCGGCAGCAGCGGCTCCGGTTACTTCGGCGGTCGAGTTGAGCATGGTAATCCTCCTTGGATGGCGCGATGACGCGTCGGTAATATAAAGCCCACTCCGGGCATTTTTTCTTCTGGCCGTCCCTGGTCTTCCTGTTTTGCCTTATAAAAGGCGGGCTTGGGGGGCGGGCGATGCCTCTCGAGGGTGAGGCAGGCGCTGCCTTGAAGGGGAGGCGTGGCGCACGCTCCAACCCCCCAAGAATCTGGAAGGGACATGTTCTGTACTGCCATACTCGCCAACTACACTGTGGAACTGGTACCGCGGTTTTGATCAGCCTTGTCTAGAGGTTGAGAATGTTTTTTCGTATCTGGAAAGGAGGAAAAGCAAGCCTGTTGCCTACTGGCAAAAAAAAGAAACGCCGGCAGAAAATTGCGCTAACTTCAGTAAAATTATTCTTTTTTTTTAGGAAATATTTGGCTAAAGT
>JAJQBO010000192.1 GCA_021203245.1 Planctomycetaceae bacterium | reverse complement strand
CCCGGCCGAACCGCCCGTTTTCCCCGCTGGTGGAGGTCCGCACGCCGGGGTGACGTTTGGGGAGAGAGAGCGGTCACAGGTTACAGCCACCTCTTCCGGCGCAGATACCATATCGACGTCGTCGCCGTCGTCAGCATCAGGCCGATACTGAACAGGTACCCGAACGGCCAGTGCAGTTCCGGCATGATGTCGAAATTCATCCCGTAGATCCCGGCGATCAGCGTCGGCGGCGACAGCAGCAGGGTCACCACCGAGAGAAAACGGATGATCTTCGATTCGTCGACATTGATCATGCCGAGGGTTGCGTCGAGGTTGAACTGCAGCTTGTTCATGAAAAAGGCCGCTTCGTCCGTCAGGGCGATCAGGTCGGTTTTGACGGAGTTCAGGACAATGCGCTGCTCCCCGAGCCATTCCGCCGGCATATAGGTGGAGGCGAAGTTGGCCACCCGCTGCAGCGACGTGATGGATTCGCGGATATTCGACACCGCCCTGCCCATGGTGCCGATTTGCCGCAGGGCCGCTTCCAGTTCCGGCGTCTCCGATTCGCCGCCCGTGGCCGTTTCGGCGAAAAGCCAGGACGTCAACGTCTCCATGGTGCGCATCGACAGTTCGATATTGTCGGCGCGGTCGGCGACGGCCTCCTCCAGCAGCCGGCAGAACAATGCCACCGGCGTCTGTTTCCCCGAGGTCGGCGGCAACCGGTGCGCCACCCGGTCGAAGGAGTAAAACTCGGCATAGCGAATGGTCAGGAGCAAATCCCGCCGCAGGATAAACGCCGCCGGACGCGGCGTGGCGATGTCGGCCCCCTCCTTCGGGAGCAGGTTCGCCACCATGACCAGCGTGCCGTCGTCCTCGCGGTAGAGCCGGCTCGACAGTTCGATTTCCGCCATATCGTGGCGGTTCGGCACCTCGAAGCCCATCAGCGCATCGAGCTGATCCAGCTCCCTGTCCGTCGGGCTGAGAATATCCACCCACACCGCCTCCGGCGGCACCGACTCGAGCGCGGCCTCGGTGGTGTGGAACCCTCCGGCATCGTTGACGCTATACACTATGGGCATGCGGACCGCTCCGTTGGCTGTGGCGTGTTATGGTTGGTCGTCAAAGGTGGGCAGGACCAGTTCGCGCGGCGCGACCGCGTGGGTGGCCCCGAACGCGAAGGCGAAAGCGCGCCGCAACCCCTCGTTGAAGAACACCGGCTCATGCCCGCCCGGCCATTCCTCGTAGGCAATGTCCAGGCCAAGGCCCTTCGCTTCGTCGCGGAAGCGGCGGTTGAACTTCCGGAACGGGTCCTCCAGGCCGCAGGCGGCGTAAATGCGGGGTTTGACCGCCTGCGCCGCCACGGTTTTCGCCCAGTGCATGACTTCCTGTTCGGGCGCGACCTCGAGTTCATCCCCGAACATGCAACGGAAGTCCACCACCCGCTGCGGTCCGTACACTTTCGCGACCGCATCCCAGTTATCCACCTTTTTCAAGCGTTCGATATGCTCGCGCATGTAGAGAAGGCCGCTCGAGAGGGCGCAACAGATGCCGAACCGTTCCGGCCGCGCGAAGGCGGCCCGGAGCGCGCCGTTGCCGCCCATCGAAACGCCGACCACGGCCGTGTCTTCCCGGCGAGGCGACACGGCGAACTGGCGGGTGATTATCTCCGGCAATTCGTCCGCGACCCAGGTAAAGAAACGCTGACCGTAACGGAGATCGAAATAGTAGCTCCGCCCCACTTCGGGCAGGACGAACACGGTGTTGTATTCTTCGGCAAACACCGTCAGTTGCGTGGAATCCACCATGCCGCCGCTGTCCGAGCCGAGGCCGTGGTAGAGATAGCACACGGCCGGCGGCGCGTCGGCCGCGGCTGCGGGGGTGATGACGGTGAGGCCGGTGTCCATCTCCAGCGTCTGGGAATATACGGTGCCGCGAAGAATCATGTACGACCCTCTCGGGAAAATAGGGGATAACGACGATGATTTTACTCGCCCTCCACCCATCCGGCAAGTTCCAGCAGGCGGCGGTCCTCGTCCAGCTCCGCATTTTCCTGGGTGAGGAAGTCGCCCACCATCATGCCGTTGGCCCCGGCCGAAAGGACCCAATTGCGGAATTCCTGCAAGCATTCGACCCGGCCCGCGCCGACGATGATGTTCCGTCCCGGCAACAGCAGCCGCATCATGACGATGATGGCGAGGCCGTCGCGGGGGCTCAGGGGCGGCAGGTCGCCGCAGGGCGTGCCGGGAATGGGGATGAGGAAATTGACCGGCACCGATTCGACCCCGGCGAGGTCGAGGTCTTCGAAAAAGTCCAGCCGATCCGCCCAGCCTTCGCCGATGCCGAACACGCCGCCCGAGCAGACCTTTAGCCCTGCGGCCTTGGCGTTGGCGATGGTGGCGAGGCGGTCGTCGTAGGAATGGCTGGTGCAGACGCTGGAGAAATAGGCGCGGGACGTTTCGAGATTATGATGGTAGCGGCCAAAGCCCGCTTCGGCCAGGCGGCCGGCGTTTTCGGCCGAAAGCGCGCCCAAACTGGCGCAAAGCGTGACGCCCTCGACCCGGTCGCGGATTTCGGCGGCCGCGCTGCACAGCCGGTCGATAACGAGTTCGCCCGGCCGCGCGCCGGCAGTGACGAAGCCGATATGGGTCACGCCGCGATCGGCCGAGCGCAACGCCCCAGCCACCATTTCGTCGACGTCGAGGAGCGGCGTCGGCGGCGTTTCCTGGTTGCCGCGCCGCGATTGGGCGCAAAAGGCGCAGTCCTCGGAGCAGCTTCCGGAACGGGCGTTGACGACGCTGCAGACGATCGGCTCCAGCCCGGCGGTCGACGCGGCTATTCGGGCGATTGCCATCAGATCGAGGAGATCGGTCGCGAACAGCGGCAACAGCGCGACCGCGTCGTTTCGCGCCAACCGCTCACCGGCGAGAACATCCGCGAGGATTGACTTCAATTCGGGACGCATTTCCATATCCTTGTATGCACCGATGCAGGGGGCGTCGCCCCGGCGTCATTTTATTTGGAAGGAGAATTGGCACATGACCGCAACACCCCAGGGCAAAACGGTTCGCGAATCCCTGACCGAACAGGTGTACATCGTCATGCCCCAGCACCTGAACGGCTTCGGCAACCTCTTCGGCGGCCAGCTCGCCATGTGGATTGACCTGCTCGCCGGCGTGGTCGCGAGCCGCCACTGCCGCACGAAAATCACCACCGCCGCCATCGACAACCTGCGCTTCCACGAATCCGTCGGCCCAAGCTCGCTCCTGGTCATGCGCGGGCGGATGACCTACACCGGCCGCACCTCGCTGGAGGTCCGCGTCGACAGTTTTGTGGAAAACACCATGACCGGCGAGCGCAGCCTGGTCAACACCGCCTTCGTCACCCAGGTCGCGCTGGACGACAACAACCGCCCGATTCCCGTGCCGCCGCTCATCCCGGAGACGGACGAGGAACGCGCCAACTTCCGCGCCGGCGAAAAACGCCGCGAATTCAGGCAGAAAAAGTACGAACTCTACGAATAGCGATGCGAAGCATTATTTTGCCTCCGTGCTCTAGCGTCCAGCGTTCGCCCGCTTCCAACGCCGTCCGCAGCGCGTCGTCGTCATCTTCCTCCGCGAAGGTGGCCAGCAGGAGTCGCGCACGGTACCCGGCGGCCGTCCCCTCCCGGGCGATGGCATAGGTGGCGAGCCATCGCAGCAGCCCTGGCACGTCGCGGTCCGTTTCGGCGATGCTCACCAATTCGAGAACGGCCTCGACGTTGCCCGCTTCCGCCGACCGGGCGGCCCATTCCTTGCGGCGCTCCGTGTCGCCCTGCTGGCCGGCACGGCTGGACAGGGCCAGCATGGCATGGCTGTTGCCAGCCTCGGCGGCATGGAGAAAATGCCTGTCCGCCGCCGCATCGGCGTCCCGGCCCAAGGCGATTTGCCCCAGCGCCAGGAGGGCGCGGCCGTCCCCCTTTTCCGCGAGGTCCCGCAAATGCGGCAGCGCCGCGTCCGAATCCTCCTCCGTCCCCAGACCGAATACACGGCACCAGGCAACGGCGAACGCGGCGTCATCGTCACCCGCTTCGGCACGACGCAGCATTTCCTCGAACCCTTCCTGGTGGATCGTCTCGTCGGTGCGGAACAGGTTTCGCGGCTCGTCCGTTCCATCGTCATTGAGGAAGCGCATCAAGGCGGCGGTAAATTCTGTCGCGTTCTCGTAGGGCCGGTCCTCGTCGATGACACGGACGGTTCGCTCGGGCGGGAGCGACTCGGGCCAGGCGGCCAAGACTTCCGCCGCCCGTTGCCGTTCCAGCGGCGTCATGAGGCGTTCCATCAGGGCGAGGGATTCTTCCATCGATCGGCGGCTGCGTCCCTCGAGGTCTCCTTCCTCGTCCAGCCCGGCGATGCCGATAGCTAACCAGACGAATCCGTCCAGGAGGCTTGGCTGAACAGAGAAGTGTTCATTGCCAAAACTCCCGCGCGACGGAAAATACAGCTCGGCCAACCGGAAGGCGCTGTCGACATTCCCTAACCGCACCGCAGCCCGCCACAGCGCCACCGCTTCAGCCGTATCGCCCGCTTCTTCGGCTTCGACCGCCTTGTAGTAGGCGACGTAGGCTTCCTGCCCCGCCGATCGTCTCGGCCACGGGCCGGCGCGGAGTTCCGACGCGGCGCACAGCGCGCCGGCAAACATAACCAGCGCCGCAGAAACAATACACATCAGGCGGGCGGTTGCATCCATGGTCAGTCCTCTTCTTCCGCGAGGGGGTTGTGGAACGGCGGCGCTTCTTTGTAAATCAGGCCGGCCTCGTCCACGCCCATCTGCATACCCTCGATGCGGCAGTCGAAGTCGGGGTCGAGGAGGTCGCGGAGGTCGGCGTCCCGCCGCCCGAACGCCCAGAGAAACAATTGGATGCCCATCACCGCCGGGGCGAAGACGATGCCTTCGCCGCGAATCGCGCCGGTGGTGTTTTTCGTGAACTGGGTGCAGAGATATTCGTCCGTGCCGGTGTTGGAGCCGTCGACGAGAAACTCCTGACCAAGAGCGTAGAGCATTTCCGAAATCAGCCTGGGCATGCGGGTGATTTCGTCGCGGTTGTAGTCCATGGCGAGGATGTAGTAACCGGCCGGAATGAACGTTGCCAGATGGAAGCGGTCCTCGAAGTCAACCGTATCGGGATTGCGCGTATTGATGAGGAGCAGCCGGAGCGTCGTATAAAACAGGTAGTGGCTGCGCAAATCGTACTCGCCCAGGCGCGACAGCACGTGCATTTTGCGGGCGGCGCGATCGTCCATCGGGTTGACCGATCGGGCGCAGGCGAGCACGCCGCCCCAATAGGCGGACGAAACCAGCCCCTCCACATACGATCCGGGGCCGAGGAGGCAGTCCACCACCCAGGGCGGCACCGAGCCGGGCTCGGCCACGGCGACGCCGAGATGTTTGAGGGCGATTTTGCAGATGCGCACCACATTGGCGCGGCGGCGCTCCGGCATGTCGGCCACCGCGTCGCCGACATAGTGCACCGATTCGCCCAGGAGGGCCGACAACATGTTGCGGAGGATGTCGGCCTCTATCTCTTCCATGCCGGAATGATCGTGAGCCAAGAGAGCCCTCCTTTTCCAGCTTGTTGAACTACGGTTTTTTTCTCGCAAGGGTATGTATAAGTTACCCGGAGCAGCTGCACATGCCCGTGGATTCGGGCCGAACCGCCCGTTATTCGCCCGGGTGAACGTCCGCACGCCGGAATGACGGTTGGAGGTGGGTGCGGCCGTTACGGTAAAGTGACGCGTCGTTCCCACAAGAGACGCCTCATCCTCCCCATCGTCACCCCGGCGTCTCCACATCCAACCGGGCGAAAAACAGGCGGTTCGGCCGGGGTCCACGGGGCTTGACACATGCTACGGCAAAGGCACCCGCTCTAGCGCAGGGTCAGGCGCTTGTACTTGCCGCGCCGGTGTTCGAGCCGTTCCGCGTTGCCGGCGCGGAGCACCTGGTCCTCGTAGAGCTGGAAGTTGCCGTTGAACCACTTGATTTCGCCGTTCCCCTCGAAGATCAGCAGGTGGGTGCAGATCCTGTCCAGGAAGAAACGGTCGTGGGAAATCACCATGGCGCAGGCCGGGAAGGCGGCGAGCGCTTCCTCGAGGACGCGCATCGTATTGACGTCGAGGTCGTTCGTCGGTTCGTCCAGAAGGAGCAAATTGCCGCCGGTGCGGAGCAACTTGGCGAGGTGGACGCGGTTCCGTTCGCCGCCCGACAACTGGCCGACCTTCTTCTGCTGCTGCGGGCCGCGGAAATTGAACCGCGAGACATAGGCGCGCGAGTTCATCCGTTTACCGCCGAGTTCGATTTCATCCATGCCGCCGGAGATTTCCTCGAAAATCGTATTGTCGTCGTTCAGGGCGTCGCGGTTCTGGTCGACGTAGGAGAGGACGACGGTAGAACCGAGCACCACCTGGCCGGCGTCGGGTTTTTCCTCGCCCATGATCATCCGGAACATCGTCGTCTTGCCGGCGCCGTTCGGGCCGACAATGCCGACAATCGCCCCCTTCGGCACGTCGAAGGTGCAGTGGGAAATCAGTTCCGACCCGCCGAAGCCCTTCGACACATCGGCGAATTCCAGCACCTTGTCGCCGAGGCGCGGCCCGGGCGGAATCTGGATAAGGACGTCGCCCTTGTCCAGCTCGAACGACTCTTTCATGAGCGCGTCGTAGCGTTCGATACGGGCCTGGCTCTTTTTCAGCCTACCGGCCGGGGACGCGCCAATCCACTCGCGCTCCCGCTTGAGAAGGCGCTGGCGGTCGGTTTCCTTTTTCTCGAGGCGGCGCAGCCGTTCGGCCTTTTGATCGAGCCAGGAAGAGTAGTTGCCTTCGTAGGGGATGCCCCGGCCGTTCTCGAGTTCCAGAATCCACTGGGTGATGTGGTCGAGAAAATAGCGGTCGTGGGTGACGATGATGACCGTGCCCGGATACTCGCGCAGCTGATCCTCGAGCCAGGTTATCGTCTCGGCGTCGAGGTGGTTGGTCGGTTCGTCCAGGAGCAGGAGATCGGGCTTTTCCAAAAGCGCCTTGCACAAGGCGACGCGACGTCGTTCGCCGCCCGACAGGGTGGCGACGTCGGCGTCGTCGGGGGGCAGCACCAGCGCGTCGGAAGCGATGTCGAGCTGGCGGTCGACCTCCCAGGCGTCCTTGGCGTCGATCTCTTCCTGCAGGCGGCCCATCTCGTCCATCGCCTTGTCCATCTCGTCGGGCGTGAGATCCTCGCCCAGTTTGGCCGAGACTTCTTCGTAGCGAATGACGAGATCCTTCAGATGCTTGACCGATTCCTCGAGGTTTTCCCGCACGTTCTTGGTCGGGTCGAGGCGCGGCTCCTGCGGCACGTGGACAACCTTCATGCCTTTGATCAACTGCGCCTCGCCGGTAAAGTCCTTGTCCTCGCCCGCCATGATGCGGAGCAGGGTCGATTTGCCCGCACCGTTCTCGCCCACGATGCCGATTTTCGCGCCGAGGTAGAACGACAGGCTGATGTCTTCCAGGACCGGCTTGCCGCCGTAGGTCTTGGAGACGTTCTGCATGGTAAAAACAAAAGGTGGCATCAAGTACTCCTGATGATTCAATTCAATTAGCGTAATTCAGCGCCGGGGAAGGCGGCGAGAAGCGCCTGCACGACCGTGTCCCGGACGGCGTTCGCCTCGGCGTCGGTGAGGGAGCGGTCGGGGGCGCGAAGGATCATTGAGAACGCCATCCCCTTCATCCCCGGCTTCAGGCCCTTGCCGCGATACAGGCTTTCGAACGCGAGGGAGTCGAGCATGTCGGCGTTGTCGCGGGCGACTGCCTCGATTTGGCTCCACAGCACATTTTCGGCGATGGACAACGACACGTCCCGGCGCACGCCGGGGAAGCGCGGCAGCGGCTGGTAGCGGCGTTCCGTCGTGGGCGCGTGGGCGAGCCAGTCCACCGCCGCCTCTCCGACGGCGGGGGCGAGGGTAAGGTCGAAGCGTTCGACCTGGTCGCGGGCGACAAGGCCGAGGACGGCAATTTCTTCACCGTCCATCTTCATCGCGCCGCCGCTTCCTGCCGCCATCCCCGCCATGTCGTCGTGCGGTTCGACCTGGATTTCGCCGGCCAGCGCCAGTTCGCGGCACACCGTCTCGATAGCGCCGCGGACGTAGTCGACGCCGCGATCGTCCAGGACGGCGAGGCGGGTGTATTCGACCGGCCCTTCGCGGCTACGCAGATAGACCCGGCCGATTTCGAACAGGCGCACGTCCGACTGCAGCCGGTTGGTGCGGCGTATCTCCAGGAGAGACGGCGACAGGGTCGCCCGCATGACCGGCCGCTCGGCGTTGATGGGGTTGCGGATGGCATAGGACTCGATGCCGGGGGCGAACGATTCGGCCCATTCGCGCGGCACAAACGAATCGGTGATGCATTCGTGATAGCCGAGACCGGCCAGGGTGCGCCGGATGGAGCGGGCGCAGGCGGTCTCGGGCATTTCGTGCGCGAGGGCAAGGGGTTGGGTGATTTTTTCCGGAATCCGTTCATAGCCGGCGAGACGAATCACCTCTTCGATAAGGTCTGCCTCGCGTTTCAAGTCCTGGCGGAACGTCGGCACTTCGACGGTGATGGCGTCGTCGTCCAGCCGCTTTTCGACAAGGCCGAGGCCCTTAAAGATGCGCCGCACTTCCTCGCGTTCGACTGACACGCCCAGCAGCTTGTCGCAGCGCGCAAAACGCATCGACACCTGCCACGGGCTGCCCAGGTTCGGGTTGGTGTCGATGACGCCGGTGGCCAGCTCGCCGCCCGCGAGTTCGAGGATAAGCGAGACCGCGCGGGCCGAGGCGCGTTCGGTCATGCCCGGGTCGATGCCCCGTTCGTAACGGTACGACGACTCGGAACTCATGCGCGTCCGCCGGGCCGAGCGGCGCACCGACCGGGGCTGGAACCAGGCCGATTCCAGGAGCACGTTGACGGTGCCGTCGCCGACCTCGGTATTCTGCCCGCCCTTGACGCCGGCGAGGGCGACCGCCTTTTCGGCGTCGGCGATGACCAGCATGTCTGGTTCGAGTTTGGCGTGTTCGCCGGTGATAGCGTCGAATTCCTCGCCCGGCCGGGCCAGGCGGAGGACGATGCGGTTTTCCGCCAGCTTGTCCATGTCGAAGGCGTGGAGGGGCTGGTTCATTTCAAAACAGACGAGGTTCGTGATGTCGACGATGTTGTTGATCGAGCGCTGGCCGATGGCGGTAAGCCTGTCGCGAAGCCAGTCCGGCGACGGTCCGACCGTGACGCCACGGATGACCCGCAGGGTATACCGGGGGCAATGCTCGGCCGCGCCCGGCATGACGGTGACGCTGGACAGGCCGTCGACCGCCGGGCCGGTCTCAGTGAGGGTCACGGCAGGTATCTTCACTTTCAGGTTGAAGACGGCCGCAATTTCGTGGGCGACGCCGAGGTGGCAGAGCCAGTCGGGGCGGTTGGTGGTGATATCCGCGTCAAGGGCGAAGTCGCCGTTTGTGGCGGGGGTGACGTCTTCGACATTCAGCCCCACCCGGGTCAGCGCGTCGGCCAGCTCCTGCGGCGGCAGCGTCGCGCCGGTGAGTTCCTTAAGCCACTTGTAGGATAGAATCATGGCGGTATCCCTCTATTAGAATTGCCGCAGGAAGCGGAGGTCGTTTTCGGAGAAGCGGCGAATGTCGTCGACGCCCAGCATGAACATGGCGACACGCTCGATGCCGAAGCCGAAGGCGAAGCCGGTGAACAGCTCGCTGTCGATGCCGAGGACGTCGAAGACGTTCGGGTGCACCATGCCGCAACCGCCCAATTCGACCCAGCCGGAGTTCTTGCACACCCGGCAGCCCGTGCCGCCGCAGAAGACGCAGGAGATGTCCAGTTCGGCCGACGGTTCGGTGAACGGGAAGAACGACGGCCGAAAGCGGGTTTTGGTCGCTTCGCCGAACGTCTCGCGGGCGAAAAGGGCGAGAAAGCCTTTCAGATCCGCCATAGTGACGTCGGTGTCGACGGCCAGCCCTTCGATCTGCGAAAAACCGTAATGGTGGGTGGCGTCCACCGAATCGGGCCGGTAGGTGCGGCCGGGCGAGACGATGCGGATAGGCGGCATCCCCTTGCCGCCGCCGTAGCGGCGCACATGCTCTTCCATGACCCTGGCCTGGACGGTCGAGGTCTGCGAGCGGAGGATGGCGTCGTTTTCGAGGACGAAGGTATCGGCCTGGTCGCGCACCGGGTGGTCGTCCGGCATGTTGAGGGCGTCGAAGTTGTGGAAGACGTCCTCGATTTCCGGACCCTGGCGGATGGTGAAGCCGAGCCGCTCGAAAATGCCGCAGAAGCGCTCCATCGCCTGGGTGAGCGGGTGCAACGTGCCCAACGGCTGGGTGCGCCCGGGCAGGGTCGGGTCGGGCAGCGGTCCCGACGTCGGCCGCGCGTCGGCGAGCGAGGCTTTTTTCCCGTCCCAGGCCGCTTCCAGTTCTTCCTTGACCGCGTTCAGGCGCTGGCCAACCACCTTCTTGTCGGCGGGCGGGACTTCCTTGATGCGGCCCATGAGATCCTTTAGCGAGCCCGAACGGCCAAGAAATCGGACGCGGACCGCTTCCAGCAGGTCGGGTGAATCGGCTGCGGCGATTTCGCGGAGCGCATCGTCGCGGAGAGCGTCGAGATCATCTTGGAGCGACATCGGATACCTTTCGGACAATGAAAAAGCAAGGCGGCCGCACCAGGGCTTCCTTGCTGTGCAGAACATACCAGGATTCGTCGTCCTGCCGCGGATCGATCAGCCGGGGGAAAAGCGATACCGTTTCCCCACCGGGAAAGAAACGGCCGCGCCTACCCCTGCGGCCGTTCCCGACACCCCTGCACGCCGCCCGCGACATCACACCGCGAACAGCCCCAGGGCGACGGACGAGGAAGCGGCCCGGCGGACGGCGACGACACCCTCGCGTCCCGCGACCATCCCGGCCGTCATCCCTCCCCTCTCCTGTCGCCGATGCTACGCCTTGGCGGCGGCCATACGGTTGGCGGCCTTGGCGAGGCGCGATTTGCGGCGGTTGGCGGTGTTCTTGTGCAGAATGCCCTTGACCGTGGCCTTGTCGATGGCCTTGGTGACCTTCTTCAGTTCTTCACTCACGACGGTCTGTTCGCCGGTGGCGAGGGCGCCGCGGTAGGCCTTGACCGCCTTCTTCAGCTTTTCCTTGCGGACGCGGTTGCGGGCGGTCCGCTTGAGGGTCTGACGCATGCGCTTCTTTGCGGATTTGATGTTGGGCATTTTTCTCTCTTTTGCAAAAACGGTACAAAAACCAGTTTGGTAACTTTAAGATAGTCGAGACGGCCGCGCCGTCTTTTCCCCTATAAATTTATTCGCCAGCCTCGGCGGCCGCTTCGGCCGGTGCAGGCGCGGCAGGCGTTTCGGACGCAGCCGGTGTTGCGGCCGGTTCAGTGGCTTCGGGAGCCGCGGCCGACGTGGCCGCGCGCGCCGCTTCTTCAATGGCCGCGACGGTTCTGCGGACCGCCTCGCCCACCGCGTCGGTGGCGTTCTTCACCGAGTCGTCCAGCGAGGCGCGGGCATCGGCGACATGGCGGCTGATGGCGTCGGCGATTTCGTTGGGCGCGCCGGCGGCGCCGCCCAGTTCATCCAACCTGCCGACCGCTTGGGGGGCGGCCGATTCCAGCGCGGTACGCGTTTCGGCGGCAATGCGGTCGACCGTATCGTACCCGGCCTGGGCCCTTTCGCCAACCGAGGCGGCGACGGCTTCGTTGTTCCCGGCGGCCGTGAGGGCGGCGTCGTTTATGATTTGCAGCGCATCGGTCGCGGCGGTGGAGACAGCCCCGAGGGCGGTCTGGCCGTGGAGGTCGATAACCTCGCGGGCAACGGCCACCGACTCGGCCTTGGTGATAACCGCTTCCAGCGCGGTCTGGGCGGTCGATCCGGCGGACGCGATGGCGTCGGCGCCGGCGGTTACCGATTCGTCCAGGGTGGCGCGGGCCGACATCACCCGCCGCGAATATTGTTCGGCCGCGTCTTCGGCGTCGGCCGGAACGGTGTCGAGATCGGCAATCGCCGCCGAAGCTGCCGCTTCCACGGCGCGGCGCGCGCCGTCGCTGGCGTCGATGACGGCGTTGAAGCCCGCCTTGACCGTGTCTGTCACGACGGCGCGGACGGCTTCCGATTCCTGTCCGGCGGCGACGGCGATGGCGTCCAGGCGGTCGCGGGCGGCGGTCGCTCCCGCTTCCAAGGCGGCGTCGGCGGCCCGGGCGGCGGCGGTGATGGCGGCGCGGGCGTCGACCAGCGGGTCGCCGGTCGGCTGGGGCGCTTCGGTGCCGTCGGCGCCCGCGGCCGGGGGCGTTATCGCCATGACGGCTTCGCGTTCCTGGTCGGTGATGGGCGTTTCGGTCACGGTCGGCTCGCCCAGCTCATGGCCGGCCAGGCGGTCCCGCAACTGGACGAGCGCGTAGTCGGCCGGCAGGGTCACCGCCTGGGGCCAGAATCCGCGCGCCGCCCCGACGATGCGGGAACGGGAAATAATGTCGTTGTACTCCATCTCCGCCGCTTCGAGGCGGCGGCGGTATTCTTCCGGATTGTCGCGGACCTGCTCGGCATCGGCTTCCAGCGCCTGGGCGAGGGCAAGCTTGGCTTCGGCGAATGTCTCGGCGTCGTTGGCGGCGATGAGTTCGCGGAACTGGCTCATGGCGTCGCCGATCTTGCCCTGCTGCAGCAGCGCCTGGCCAAGCGCCAGCTTGGCGCGGGGCAGCATCGGGCTGCGGGGATAGGCGCGGATAAAATCGCGGGCAGCCTGTTCGGCGACGGTGTATTCGTGGGTGTTGTAGGCGAAGGCGAACTGCAACAACTGCGCCTGCGCACCGGCGGGCAGACCCTGGAAATCCTTGGCCTGGCGTCCAAAGACAGCCACGGCGTCGGCCGTTTCCGGCGTCGCCTGCATGTCCATTATAGACTGGAAGACCTGGTCATGGGCCGCGCGTTCGCGCGCCGCGTTGGAACGGCGGACATAACTGAAAATCGCGATAGCCGCAAGCACGACAATAACCACCGCCAGGACAACCCACTTGATCCTGTCGGCCTTCATCGCGACGGTGTTGGACAGTTGCTCGAACTTGTCCGGGGTAGCCTGCGGCGCATCGGTGGTGTTTTCCGCCATAACGGATCGCTTTCAGTCTATGCGGATGGCGCAAACCGCGTCGGGCGCGGCGGCGCATCCGTCATGGAAACGATATGCATACAAAAAGATGCCCCGACCAGGTCGGCGCAACAAAACAACCGAGCCGCAATCCCGGGGGGTCGCGGCTCGCCATCCAAGAGAGCATATTATAAAAAGGCGGTGCTGGAACGTCAAGCATCTTTCCCCGCCAATATCGACGGAGAAGAAGTTTCCGGAAAGAGTTGACACGACCCGCCGCTCAGCGGCGGATCATCCTGACCGGCGTGGCGTTGGCGACGTTGTCGCGGACAGGACAGCGGCGCTCGGTGATCTCCAGCTACTTGGCGATTGTCTCCTCCGGCTCGTCCGAGTCCACCGTGACAATCATGCGGATTTCGACGCATCCCGGCCGGGCGGCAGGGTCGCCTTCCGTCCTGCTTTCGGGGACGATATCCCCTTCCACCCGGCAGCGGATGGCGTTGATGGACAGGTCCATTTTCCGCGCCAACGCCTTGGCTGTGCCGATAAAACAACCCGCCATGCCGGCGAAGAGGTATTGCATGGGGTTGGGGCCGAGGTCCTCGCCGCCCAGGGCCGGCGGCTCGTCGACGACCATCTGGTGCTGGCCGGCGCGGATATGGGTGGCGGTCTGGTTCTTTTCCCACTGTGCCTCGATACGGATGGTGACCATTTTGCGTGCCTTTCGGGCTGATAGCCGCTCATGGGGAAGTATAACCGGTTAACGGTACAATACCAGTATTTATGCAGCAACTTCGTGCCTCCCTCCCCCATTCGTCACCCCGGCGGTGAAGCGTCGACCAGCGGGACACGCGTGTGGTTGTGCCGGGGCGGGGCGATTGATCGTGTGCTGCACTACGTTTCAGGATGCCGTCCATGTCGGACGTTTATCATGCCGGGGTGACGGTATAGGGAAAAAGAAAGCGTATTGGTGAATAAACAGCGGCAAGCGATGCGGAGAAGGCCAAACATAAGAAAAGACCCTTCCGATCAACGGAAGGGCGTGTAATACCGAATTCGTTATTGCTCGCCCGCGCCTACCCGGCCGCGCTGCCCTTTTCCGGCTCGGCTTCGGTGCGCACACCAACCGCCTTGAGGCGGACCGATTTGCGCATGCGTTCGATGTTTTCCCGGATGGTGGCATTGACCCGCATGGTGACGCTTTCGCGGGCGGTGCGGAGCGCGCTCGCCACCGCAGGGGCGCGGGAGCGGCCGTGGCCGATGAGGCACACGCCGTTCACACCCAACAGCGGCGCGCCGCCGTAGGAAGCGTAGTCGAGCCGCTTCTTCATCTTCTGCAATTCGCCGCTTAGCAGCATCCCGGCCGCCTTGGTGTACCAGGTGGCGAAGATCGCTTCCTTGATCCAAGTGGACATGGTCGAAGCGAGGGTCTCGGACGCCTTCAGGACGGCGTTACCGATAAAGCCGTCGCAGACCACCACGTCGCAGTCGCCGGAGAAGATGTCGCCGCCTTCGACGTTGCCGATGAAGTTTATCGGGGCCTGCTCCAGGAGTTCGTAGGCTTGGCGCAACTCGACATTGCCTTTGCTGCGCTCCTCGCCCACGTTCAACAGGCCGACGCGGGGCTGGCTGAGGCCAAGGACCTTGGCGCTGTAAATAGACGCCATGACCCCGTAGGCCACCAAGTGCTGCGGCTTGCAGGCGATGTTCGCGCCCATGTCGATGACGACGCAGGGCCGGTCGGGATTGCGCGTCGGCATGGCGATGGCGATGCCGGGACGGCGCACGCCGGTGATAAGCTTCAGACCGATGGTGGCGGCGCCGACGGCCGCGGCGGTGTTGCCGAGGGCGACCATGGCGTCGACCCGGCCTTCCTTGAGTTCGGCCACCAGACGCATGATGGAACTGTCGCGCTTTTCGCGCAGATCCGCGACCTTGTCCTCCATCTCCATCACCTGGGAGGCGTGGACAAGTTCGAGCCGATGGGACAGGCCGATGCCTTCTTCGATCATCGCGTGGTTGACGCGATCCCGATCGCCCACCATGACCACGGTTGATTCGTGGCCCTCTTCAAGGAACATCTTCACGCCCTTGACAATGGGGGCCGGACCGTTATCGTTGCCCATCGCGTCTATGGCGATACGCATGGTTTTTAGCTACCCGGCTGGATTTTTTCGACATCGCGGTAATAGCCGCAATTGTCGCAGACGCGGTGCGGAAGTTTCTCATGGTTGCAGCGGGGGCAGGTGTAGAAACCGACGCCGGCGAGTGCATCGTGGGCGCGGCGGGAGCGTTTCTTCTGCTTCGAGGTTTTGTGGCGTGGGACTGCCATCGCGTTACTCCTTCACGGTATTGGAATTGCATGGATATAAAATAAATGCCGCGCCAGAAGCGCGGTGACGCCGGCCCGGCACAACAACCGGGCGGATGGCAAAATATAAAATTATCCAATGCAAATGGATGTTGTCAAGCAAAATGTCCTGCCTTCCGGTTGGGGTTGAGGCCGACCACCTCCAGCCGCACCCCCTCGCCCTGCAGCCACCGGACCGTTTGCTCCGGCACCGACTCGTCCCCACGGAGGGAAAACCACAACCCGCTGCCGCTGCCGCTGAGGCGGACCGGCCGGCACAGGTCGTCCATTAATCTTCCGCGAATGCGGCCGAGCGCGGGGATGGCGGCAAAGACCGTTTCCTCGAACCGGTTGAACGACGCCGCCTCGATGGCGTCCGCGTCGCCCTGTTCCAGCGCGGCGACATAGTCGTCAGCGCCCCGCACGTCACCCGCCGCCGGCAGGCGCAGGCCGCGGTAGGCCGCCGCCGTGTCGGAGTGTATCGGCGGCAGCGCCAGCCCGAGCCGGAGGGACGCCGGCAGGCCGACCTGGAGCGGCGTGACGATTTCGCCGATGCCCCGGCACAGACAGGTGCCGCCATGGAGGAAAAACGGCACGTCGGCCCCGATTCCCGCCGCTATGGAGACGAGGTCCGCCCGGGGGAGGCGGAGGTTCCACGCCTCGTTGGCGAGAAGGAGCGCCCCGGCGGCATCGGACGAGCCGCCACCCAGGCCCGCTCCCGCCGGGATATGCTTTTCTAGGCAGAAGCGCATGCCCGCCGCGACGCCGCACCGCTCCCGCAGCGCCCGGGCCGCCTTGACGACAAGGTTCCCGTCGCCGCACGGCAGGGACGGATCGGAACATTCCAGGACGATGTCCGGTCCGGGAATGGCCTCGGCCGACAGGATGTCGTCGAGGGGGATTTCGCAAAAGACCGACTCGATGTCGTGGTAGCCGTCCGGACGCTTGCCCACCACCTCCAGAAAAATGTTTATCTTGGCCAGACACCGGCGAATCAGCATGCCGCCTCCCGGAGAACGTCCAGACAGGCGCGGAAGACCTTTTCCACCGTCAGGTCGAGCATATAGTGCGCGCCCTCGTATTTGAGATCGCGCAGGGACGACGCCAGGCGCAGCGTTTCGTACACGGCGCGGCCGGGCGGACGGTAGGGTTTAACCCGCTCGGGATCGGTTATCCCGAACAGGCCGATGGCGGGACAGCCGACGGCGGTGGCGATATGGAGCGGGAACGAGTCGCAGCCGACAAACAGCCTTGACCGCCGCGCCAGATGCGCCACGCCGGTGAGGGACAGCTCGGGCGCGAGATCGAGGACGGCCGGGAACGCCCCTGCCACCTCGGCCGCGCGCGCGCGCTCCTTGTCGCCGTGGCCGAGCATGAGGGAGCGCATCCCGGTTTCGCGGTGGATGGCATCGGCCAATTCGCCATAGCGCTCCAGCGGCCACAGCTTGGCTTCAATACTGCCCCAGGGCCCGAACAGGACGGTTTTATCCCCGCCCACGGCGGCGTCGACCCGGCCGCGTTCCTCCGGCGACGGCGGCGGTACCGGGAACGCAACTTCGGCCGGCGGCGGCAGCGGCAGCCCGGCCCCGGCAAGGAGGGAGAGGGTGAAATCGACGACGTGGGTATGGGCGAGCGGCACGTGGACGGTGTGGAGCCAGGGGGAAACTTCCCGCGCCTGGCGGCTCCGGGCAAAGCCGACGCGGGTTTTTGCGCCGGACAGCCACGCCGCCGCCGCGCTTTTCGTCAAGCCCTGGACGTCGAACGCGACGTCGAAGCGCTGCGCCCGCAACGCCTGCCGGACCGCCATGACCGTCCGGGGCGACTTCAGCCAGCCGCGCGGCAGGACATAGCTCCAGTCGACGGCGGGGTTGTTTTCAACCAGGGGAGCGGACGGTTTTTCCACCACCCAGCCGACAAAACAGCCGGGGTTGGCGCGCTTGAGGGCGGCGGCCAACGGCAGGGTCAGGACAGTGTCGCCGATGGCCGAAAGGCGGACGATTAGGTAGCGGTCTGCCGGCATTCCTCCCCCTGCCCTCTCTAATACATTTTAATCGGCACGCAAGCGGCGACGCCCTTCGGTTCGTCCGCGCCTATTTTTTCTTGGCCTGCATCTCGAACATCTTGCCCATGCGGCGGCAGGTGATGTCGGAGAATTTGAGTTCCCGCAGCTTGTCCACCACCGTCTTGGCATCCACCGGACCCATCTTCAAGACCGCCTCCTTGGCGGCGGGCAATTCTTCCTTGAAGACGATGTCGCCCAATTCCTCGGCCAGTTCCGACGCCTTGTCGATGCTGCCGGCGGCGAAGTTGAGGATTGCCTGGTTCTGCGCCACATTGATGTTCTTCTGGACCGCCGCCCTGGCCGTCTGCCTGGCCTTGGTGGAAGCGGTGAAGACGCCCCGCACCATCTGCAGGGCTTCGGCGTTGCGGCCGGCGCGGCGCAGTATGGCGATAATCAGGTTCATGATGTTTATTTCGTAGCGCACATCGGCGTTGGCCGAGTGGTTGAGGATGTCGCGGTAGCGCGCCAGGGCGACTTCGAGGGCCGGGGGCTCCTCGGTCGGGATGCCGGGCCACAACTCCTGCAGGCTGTCGAGATATTCCTTGAACGAGCCAAACCCCTCGGGCACGTTTTCGTCCTCGATGGCGAGGGAGGTTTTTTCGCGGTAGAGCCAGGCGAGGCGCAGGTGGAAGCGGGCAAGCTTGGCGTATTGGCGCATGTTGAGGGACAGGAGCTCCTGCTCGTGGATGGCGAGGAGATGGGCGAGAATCGCCGAGTCGATGTGGTAGACGTCCTTGTCGAAATTGATTTTCTCCCCCATGTTGGCGATGAGGGAATTGGGCATGCGCGAGTGGATGAGCAGCTTTTCCTTGATCAACTCCAGCTTGCCGCCCGACTTGTCCTCGCCCCGGAACGTCTCTTTTTCGTCGCAGAAATGGCAGGTGGGACAATGCCAGATGTGGTAGAGGTTGGGCCGCACCATGGCGAATTCGGGATTCTCCCAACTATAGACGGCGACGTGGGAGTCCTCCTCGACCACTTCGTCCTTGTACATGCGCGACTTGATATACCGCTGGGTCGATTCGATGCCGCAAAACGGGCATTTGACCTTGACCGGAACGAAAGGGGTTTCCTTGGCCATCTCGCATTCCTCCAAGCCGTCAGGCAGTCAGTGGATGCACTGATTATTCCATAGAAGAAGGCGCCCGTAAAGGGGCGCCCTGCAAATTTTATTGTGGAAACGGCGCTTGCCCGCGTCGCGTTACTCTGCGGCAGGCGCGGCTTCGGGAATCGCTTCCGAATCTGCCGCAGGAGCGGCCTCGGCAGCCGGAGCGGGAGGCGCGACCGGTTCGGCGGCGGGAGCGGCTTCGTCGGCCGGGCGGAGCGGCTCGGCCGGCGTCTCGGGAGCGGCAGGCGCTTCGGGCCGGAGATCGCCTTCGACCACGACCGGACCGGCGGCGGCGTTGGCGTTTTCCTCGACCACGCGCTGGGCGGCGGGAATGGGCAGACCGACCGGAATGGAGGTGTCGACGCGCTGATAGAAGTACCAGTTAATCGCCAGGCACATGACGACGAAGAAGGTGAACAGGTAGGCGGTCATGCGCCGGAGCGGGTTTTTCGCGCCCATGACGCCGTCCATGCCGGCCGACATGCCGGTGAGGCCGCCGCCCTTGCCTTCCTGGAGAAGGACGAGGCCGACGATGAGAATGGACAAGAAGAGAAAGATAAGAATGAACAAAACACCCACGTGAAAGTCCCTCCTGGTCTGTGCCGGCGACGGCGTGCAGACAAAAAAACGGGTCGGCGATCGCTCGCCGACAGACGCCCCATCCAGACAGTTTCAGCCTGGCGTCGGAATTGAGACATTATAGGTATTGTCGCCACTGCCGGCAAGGGAAAAAGCGCGGTATCGGGCAACAATGCGCCGGGTGACGACGATCGATTCACTTGTCAAGGATCTTGGGGCGGGTCTGGCCGGAACACATACCGGGTCAACCCGCCAGAGGCAAGACGGCCACCGTCTCGGGTTCACGCCTGCACGGGCGTCCTTCGCCGAGGAGCGTCAACCGCCTGGGCGGGCCGGCGGGCTCCGTCACCAGGGACGGCAGGATAAAACGCCGACGACGGGGCGGGGGCGCGGGATTCGCCAAGGGCGTGCGGGTCCAGGTCCAGCCCCGGGTCTGGCAGGGGCGGATGCGGCGGGGACGCGGGATGCGGCGGCGGGGCCAACTCT
>JAJQBO010000260.1 GCA_021203245.1 Planctomycetaceae bacterium | reverse complement strand
GGAGGCTGAGCCTCTGGCTCATTTTAATTTTACACCATTATGCGGACGTTACCCGTCGCCGCCCTCGACCCCGCCGCCAACGCGCAGGTCATCGACGACGGCATCGCCGCCGGCGTCACCATCTTCACCTTCGACACCGACTCGCCCGATTCCAAGCGCCCCTGCTATGTCGGCCACAACCGGGACGAGGACGACGGCTATATGCTGGGCGAATACCTGGCCGAGCGCATCGGCGGCAAGGGCAATATCGGCATTCTCACAGGCTCACTCACCGCGCCCAACCACGTCGGCCGCACCGCCGGCTTCCGCCGGGCCATCGCCAAATATCCCGACATCTCTATCGTCTTCGAGCGGTCGGAAAACGACGATCTCCAGAAGGCCGAGGAACTCACCGAAAACGCCCTCCAGGCCCACCCCGACATCGTCGGCTTTTTCGCCTGCAACCCGTCGAACATCGGCATCGGCAGGGCTGTCCGCAACGCCGGTCTGGCGGGCAAAATCGTCATCGTCGGCATGGATCTGCTGGACGAAACGATGGAGTTGATGCAGGAGGGCGTCCTCGACGCCGTCGTCACCCAACGCCAGTGGGAGGCGGGCTACTGGACGGTGGTGTACCTGGTCCGCAAATACCAGGGCCATACCTTCCCGGCCGAACACCAGACCGGTTCCCGGCTCTTCACCAAGGACGAACTCCAGTAACTCCAGTAACGGGCCGTCGCCGGGCCTGTCCCGCCCGGAGGCAATTTGTCAAGGCAGGCACCGGTGAACGCCCAAACTCCCGCACTCGAAGTGGTATCGATATCGAAGCGCTTCCCCGGTTCGCAGGCGCTGGACAGGGTGTCGCTCGCCATTCGGCGCGGGGAAATACGCGCCCTGGTCGGCGAAAACGGCGCAGGCAAAAGCACGCTCATGAACATCGTCATGGGACTGCTGCACCCTGACACCGGCACCATTCTCCGTCATGGCCGGGCGGTGGACATTCCCGACCCGCTCGCGGCCCAGGCCTTGCGGCTCGGCATGGTGCCGCAGGAATTGAACCTGGTCCCCAACCTGACGGTGGCGGAAAACATCAACCTGGGCGCGCTCCCGGGCAGCCGTCTGCGGGTGGATTGGCCCGCCGCCCACCGCCGCGCCGCCGATATCCTCCGCCGCATCGGCGGCAACATCGATTCTCGGCAGCGCGTCGCCGCCCTCAGTATGGCGCAGCGTCAGCTGGTGCAGATTTCCCGCGCCCTGGTGTTCGGCGCTGAAATCATGATTTTCGACGAACCCACCGCCAGCCTCACCCACGCCGAAACGGAGCGGCTGTTCGGCCTTATCCGCGACTTCCGGGCGGCAGGCGGGTCGGTGTTTTACATCTCGCACCGCCTGGAGGAGATTCGCGACCTCACCGACACCATCACCGTGCTCCGGGACGGCCGCAAGGTGGCTGACCTCGAAACCGCCTCCACCTCCATTGCGACAATCATCAGCCATATGGCGGGGCGGGAGGTGGAATCGGCGCACCGGCAGACTGCCGGTCCGGCGGGACGCCCGGTGGTGCGGGTGGAAAACCTCACGCGGAACGGGGAGTTCGAGGACGTATCGTTCACCCTGCACGAGGGGGAAATCCTCGGATTCGCCGGCCTGGTCGGGGCCGGCCGGACCGAACTTATGCGCTGTTTGTGCGGCGACAGCCGTCCCGACGATGGCAGGGTGATGGTCGGGCTGGACGGCGGGCTGGAAGCGGTCTCGTTCAGCCATCCCGCCGACGCCATCCGCGCCGGGATATCCTACGTTCCGGAGGAACGGCGCAACCTGGGCATCTTCCCGCAGCTGGGGGTGATGGAAAACATGGCCATGCCGGCTCTGCGGGCCTTTTCCCGGCTCGGGCTGACGCTGGACCGGACGCGGCTGCGTCGCGCCGCAGCCGGGGCGGTCCGGGATGTGGGCGTCAAGACTTCCGGCCTTGACCAGTGCATCGCCACCCTCTCGGGCGGCAACCAGCAAAAGGCGATTATCGCGCGGTGGATACTCCGCCCGTGCCGGGTCCTGGTCCTGGACGAACCGACGCGCGGCATCGACGTCAACGCCAAGGGCGAGATCTACCACCTGCTCCGCTCCCTTATCCGCGACCGGGGCATGTCCGTCATTGTCGTGAGTTCCGAACTGCAGGAACTCCTGGACGTGGCGGATCGCATCGTGGTGATGCACGAGGGCAGGGTACGGGGCGAAGTGATACCGGGGAGCGACACCACCCAGGAGGACATCCTCCGCCACGCGCTCGATGGCGAGGCGGTGGGCGGCAGCACAGGGGAGCGCGTATGAACGACGACAACCAGGCCGCCGGCCGGCTGCACCGGATCATCGCCTTTCGGGAAAGCGGCATCCTGCTCGGGCTGGTCGCGCTCTGTCTGCTCCTGTGCCTGTTCACAGACACGTTCCTGTCCCGCTACAATTTGGCCACGGTGGCGCGGCAGGCGTCGTTCGTGGGCATCGTCGCATTCGGCCAAACCCTGGCCCTCCTCACCGGCGGCATCGATCTCTCGGTCGGCTCGCTGGCGGGGCTGTCCGCCATCCTCTGCACGCTCCTGATGACCAAGGCGGCACTGCCGGCCGAGGCGGCCATCGTCCTCGGCGTCGGCATCGGGACCGGGCTCGGCCTCCTGAACGGGCTGCTTGTCGCCAAGATGCGCATCAACCCGTTTATCGTCACCCTCGCCACGGGGGAGATTTTCGCCGGCGCGATTCTCGTCATTACGGAAGGGTATCCGGTGCTCGGCCTGCCGTCGTCGTTTCGGTCCATCGGGCAGGGGGCGGTCGCTTCTGTTCCCATCCCCATCCTCTTCATGCTTCTGGCCGCCGTCGCGCTGTCGTACCTGCTCCGCAATACCCCCTTCGGGCGCGGCATCTACGCCATCGGCGGCAACCGGAACGCCTCCCGCCTCGTCGGCATCAGGGTGGACAGGAGCGTCATCGCCGTCTACGCCCTTTCCGGGCTGCTCGCAAGTTTTGCCGGCATCCTCTATGCCAGCCGCATCAACGCCGGCCAGGCAACCATCGGGGCAAGTTGGGTCATGCCCTGCATCACGGCCGCGATCATCGGCGGGACCTCGCTGTCGGGGGGCGAAGGCAGCATCGTCGGCACACTGCTGGGATCGCTCTTTATGGGGGTGCTGGCCAACGGCATCGTGCTGGTCGGCGTGACCTCCTATTGGGAGCGGATCATCATCGGCATGGTGGTCATCCTGGCGATGATTATCGACGTGCTCCGCAATCCGCTCCATCCGTTGCGCGGCCTCCTGGCCGGGTTTCGGCACCGCCCGCCGGGGCGCCACGCACCCGGAGAACGCGATCGCATCTCGTGATGTATTTTTTTTAACAAGCTGATTTTAGAGGGATTATGGAAAGGAGATTCCATGGCGGAAATGCGGTGAAACGAGATGTAAAAAAATGCAAAAAATAAAATAAACTAATTAACAACGTGCTTTCATGTGCTATTATTCAATTATAAAACTTTTGAAAATGAATAAATTTCCTTGCGGCTCCTTTCGTCCCGATTATGAATCCCTGACCCAGCGTCCGCGCCATGCGCACCCAGACCGGCGGCAGTCCCGTATTTTCAGGGCCGCCTTCCCACTGACCCACTCGCGCGCTCCCGGCTCCCACACCGCACATGAGGTACTGCCGACAGGCGTCACCGCCTGTCACGGAGAACACTGTGTTGTCGCGGGTTCGGCTCCGGAAGCCGTCCGCGAACCATTTACGGCAGCGGTTCGTAATCAAAAAGAGGAGAACAGTATGTCAAGAATCAGAATGGCGTGTGGATTGGTTCTGGTCGGCGCGCTGATGGCGGCGTCGGTGGTGTCGGGTGCGCTGGCGGGCGAGAAAAAGGAATTTACCATCGCCAACATCCGCTGGGACATGGGCGACATCGCCTTCAACGGCGACCAGCACGGCACCGAAATGGAAATCGCGGTGATCGAAAAGCGGGACGGCGTCAAGATCAACATGCTGACCTTCGGCTCCAACGACCCGCAGGAACAGCGCAAGGCGGCGGAAGCCTACTTCGCCCGCGGCGTCGACGGCATCCTGTTGAGCGCCTTCCAGCCGTCGGCCGTCATCCCCATCGTCAGGGAAGCGAACCGTCGCGGCATCCCCATCGTTACCCACGATTCGGCCGTGCCCGGCCAGAGGCAGATCACCGTCTATCCCCTGGCGGTCAACGCCGGCGAAATCATTGGCCAGGTGATGCTGAAGAATGTCGAGGAAATCCGCGGCGAAGAATACCTCAAGAATGAAGGCGGCCATATCGTCGAACTGCGCGGCATCGTGACGATGGGCGTGGATATCCAGCGCTACACCGGCTGGCGCAACGAACTCGAGAAGTTCCTTGAAAAATACCCCAAGGTCACCGTCTCCACCCACGTCGCCGAGTTCAGCGCCAACAAGGCCCGCCAGGCCGCCGACGCCAACCTGTCGCGCTACGGCGACAAGATCCTCTGCTTCTTCTCCGTCGACGGCACCATGGGCGTCGCCGGCGCCATCCCGGCCCTCAAGTCCGCCGGCCTGTTCAAGCCCCGCACCGATCCGAAGCACATCCCCGTCGGCACCATCGACGGCACCGAGGAAGAATTCGAAGCGGCCCGTCGCGGCGACCTGAACTTCTTCATCGACAACGGCAAAATCACCCAGGGCCGCCTCGCCATGCGCACCCTGTACGAGTGGATGAACAACGGCTGGGACGCCATGCCGAAGGTCGGCGACGAACTGTGGCCCGCCGACGAAGACGTCCGCGAACCCTACGAAGTCGTCGACGGCCAGACGCAGGAACCGCCCTTTGACGGCTATATCTACAGCTTCCGCAATCTCTGCTACCCGCTGGACATGGACGGCATGTCCAAGGAAGGCTGGGGCAACGCCTACTACCACGCCATCAACGGCAAGTGGCCCTGGGAATAACCGCCCCGACGCACCTCGCGTGAGACAGCACGAAAGGACGGGGGCCGGACGGCCCGTACCGCGCCGGCCCCGTCGTTCAACCGCGTATTCACCGGATGCAGCGCATCCACCAGATACATCGGGACTCCACCCATGACTCATTCAAACGGCAACGGCCTGGTCTGCGACGTCCGTAACGTCTCCAAGCTGTATCCCGGCGTCGTCGCCCTCAACAACGTCTCGTTCGACGTCCGCCGGGGCGAACTGCACGGCGTGATCGGCAAGAACGGCGCGGGCAAATCCACCATGGTCAACATCCTGGCCGGCCTGACCAGCCGGTCCTCGGGGCAGGTCTTTATCAGCGGCAGGGAGATGCCGCCGAACTACACCCCCCCTGAACGCCGAACAGGCGGGCGTATACCTGGTGCCGCAAAACCCGCTCGTCCTCGGCCAACGGTCGATAACGGAAAACATCTTCGTCGGCAACAATATCACCAAGAAAAGCGGCCTGGTCGACGAGAAACGGATGCGCGCCATCACCGAGGAAATCATCGCCCGCCTCGGCTTCAGGCTCGACCCCGACCAGCTCATGGGCAGCCTGCCCGTCGACACCCAGAAGCTGCTCCTGCTCGGCCGCGGCATCTATGTGGTCAAGGCCGACATCTTCATGCTGGACGAAATTACCGCCTCCCTGAACATCAAGGAACGCCGCTATCTGGAAAAACTCATCGGCGAACTGATGAACGAAGGCAAGTCCATAATCTTCATCTCGCACCACCTGAAGGAGATTATGCAGTACTGCAACCGCATCACCGTCTTCCGCAACGGCAACAAGATCATCACGGAAGACTGCGCCGAACTGAGCGAGGCGGATATCGCGCGGCTCATCGTCGGCAAGGAGGTGAAGGAATATTCCGCCGACGAACGCACCACCCCCAGCGTGACCATTTCCGCCGAAGACGTGCTCAAGGTCGAGGACGTGCGCATCCGCCGGGTCGTCAACGGCGTCGGCTTTACCCTGAAGAACAACGAGGTGCTGGGATTCGCCGGCCTTGAGGGCTGCGGCAAGGACGAACTGTTCAAATACCTGATCGGCGCGGAACCGGGCAGCGGGTCCATCACCCTGGACGGCCGCAGGATGGAAATCACCAGGCCCGCCCAGGCCATCGCCGGCGGCATCGCCTACCTCCCCCGCAAACGCGAGGAAGAGACCGTGTTCCACGGCAGGAGCATCGAGGAAAACATGCTCCTCCTCATCTACCGGAAAAACCGGTCACGGCTCGGCACCATCAACCGCCGCTCGGCCCGCTTCCAGTCGAACCGCTATACCAAGCTGATGAACATCAAGATCGCGTCCGACAAGGACGATATCGACTCCCTCTCCGGCGGCAACAAGCAGGAGGTCATGCTTTCCCGCATCATGGGGACGGAACCCCGGGTCTTTATCCTCAACGAACCGACCCAGGGCATCGACGTCGAGGCTAAGCAGGAAATCCTCAAAAACATCCGTGAAACGCTGGCGGTGAACGCGGGCGTGCTCTTCTCCTGCGAAAGCGTGCAGGAACTGATGACGGTCTGCGACCGCATCGTCGCCCTGTACAAGGGCAACGTGGCCCGGGTATTCGAGCGGAGCGAATTTTCGGAAGAAGTCATCTACCGGACCATTCAGGGCGCCAAAGAAGAGTAGACTCGGATTCCGCAGCCTGAACGTCACCCAAACCCATACCCAAACCAAGTGCGAGGCAATTATGGAAAACACCATGAGTACCGCCGTCGTCGAGCGAAAAACGGACATTACGCGCAAGCTGATCCTGTTCGCCTGCAACCACGGCGTCTGGGTCATCTTTTTCCTCATCTTTCTCCTCGGGAGCGGCCTGGTCCCGGGATTCCTCAGCACCTACAACCTCATGAACGTTCTCTGGGGCAACATCCCCTTCTCGTTCATGGTCCTTGGGATGTTTATCATGCTGCTGGTGGGCCAGACCGATCTGTCTTTGGAGTCCACCTTCGCCATCGCCCCCATCGGCGGCGTGGTGCTGATGACCAAGTACGCGCAGGGCATCGTCACCCCGTGGATGGCCATCGTCATCTGCCTGCTGGTCGGCGTCCTGGCTGGCGGCATCAACGCCGTCATCAGCGTCTACCTGCGGGTCAACTCCTTCCTCGCCACCCTCACCATGATGCTGGTCCTCCGGGGCATCGCCCAATACCTTATCCCGGAAGGGCTGTATTACCTCCCCGAGACCTTTATCGCGCTGGGAGACGAAACGGTCGCCGGCGTGCCCCTCGCCGTCATCGCCTTCATCCTGGTCGCCTTCGGCATCTTCGTCCTCACCACCCGCACGGTGTTCGGGAAAAACCTCTACGCCGCCGGGTCGAGCGAAACGGCCGCCTACCTGGCGGGCCTGAACACGAAACGCATCCGCACCTACGCATTCCTTCTGGCCGGCTTCCTCGCCGCCCTGGGCGGACTCATCGGCTCCGGCCGCATGCAGGCGGTCACCGCCGACATGGGGTCGGGCGACATCATGATGTGCTTTGCCGCGTGCTTCCTCGGCGGCTCGAGCATGTCGGGCGGCAACGGCGAAATCATCGGCCTGGTCGGCTCCATCCTGACCCTGTCCATCATCACCAATCTGATGAACCTGGTCGGCGTCAACCCGTTCCTGGTCAAGATCGTCTACGGCATCATCCTGCTCCTCGCCATCATCTTCGCCAACGTCCAGCAGGACATCCGCAAGCGCCTCTTGCTCGCCGACATGGCCGCATAGGCGCAGAACACCGGACGGCGTCCGTCAACGAACCGATTTGGAGGAATGTCACAATGCGCAAAACCATGAAAGGCCTGGTGTGGTACGGCCCCCAACGACCAGCGGTACGAGGACTGGCTGATTCCGGAAGTCGGATCGGACGACGCCCTCATCAAGGTGGCCTATTCGGGCATCTGCGGCTCGGAAATGTCCATCGTCCACGGCACCAACACCCACGGCGCCAAGCCGCCGAAAATCCTCGGCCACGAGTTCGCCGGGACCATCGTCGAAGTCGGCAAAAACGTCAGGGGCTATAAAGCGGGCGACCGCGTCACCGCCCACCCCCATGCCGCCTGCGGCGGGTGCTATTTCTGCCAGCGGGGTCAGGAGGGATTCTGCAGAACCCGTTCAACTTCATCACCGCCAAGGATTCGGGCGCGTTCAGCGAATACACCCTGGTCAAGGCCAAGAACCTCTACCGCCTGCCGGACGGCATGTCCATGAAGACGGCCAGCCTTATCGAACCCGTGTCCATCGCCGTCCATGCCTTCAGCCTCATCAATATGCAGCCGGGCGACAGCGTCCTCATCCAGGGCGGCGGCACCATCGGCCTGTGCTGCCTCCTTATCGCCAGGGCGTGCGGGGCGGGGCGGATCATCCTGTCCGAACCAATGACCTCCCGGTTCGAACTGGCGAAGAAGTTCGGCGCCGACATCGTCATCAACCCGCTCACGGACAGCCTCGAAGACGCGGCGCGGTCGGTGTGCCCATACGGCATCGACCTGAACATCGAGGCGGCCGGCAATCCGCGCACCTGCGAGGCCGCGATTCCCCTCACGAAATCGGGCGGCACGGTGCTGGTGGTCGGCGTCTGCCCGCCCGACAAACTCTCGTCCGTGTCCTTCGGCGACATCAACAAGCGGGAGATCCACATCATCGGCGCAAACTGGTCGCCCTATTCCTTCGACCGGACCATAGAAGTCATGCGCCGTTTCGACGCCGACCCGCTGGTGACCCACGAGTTCCGCCTCGACCAGTTCACGGAAGCGTTCCAGACCCAGGAAGACAAGAGCGCCGTCAAGACGACGTTCGTCTTTGAGTAATTCCGCAGGCTTACGCCGGCCGTCGCCGGCCCAAAAAATCGCGTGCAAGGAGAAGAGCATGGACAAGTCCAAAATCGTCGACCTCACCCAGAAGATCATCAAGGGCAAGGAACCCTTTCCCTACGACTTCACCATCGACGACGTCACCAAGGTGATTCCCGAAGTCAAGCACCATCCCGAAGACTGGTACGTGGTGTCGAACGTCAGCTTCTGCACCCATATCGGCACCCACATCGAAGCTCCGTTCCACCACAAGAAGGACGGCCGCGACCTGGCCGACGTCGACTTCCGCGAACTCATCGGGCCGCTCGTCGTCATCGACGTCACGAAGAAGAAGGACAAGGAGGAGATCACCCTCGCCGACGTCAAGAAGTATGAAGCCAAGATAGTCAAAGGCAGCATCGTCTTCTTCTGGACCGGCGCGGACAAACTCTTCCACACCGAGAAGTGGGAGGACCTCAAGCCCTATCTCGCCCCCGAGGCGGCGAAGTGGCTCGCCGACAAGGGCATCGCCTGCATCGGCTGCGACAGCCCGGACATCGAGGTGCCAGGCCTTCTCAAACAGCCTGTCCACGAGGCGGTGTTCGCGAAAGAAATTCCGATGGTCGAATCGTGCTGCAACCTGGAAAACGTCGCGAACGGCGACTACATCTGCTTTGTGATGCACGTCCCGTACGTCGGCGTCGACTCCATCCCCTGCCGCATCATCGCCATTCCCGTCGCCGAAATGAAGTGGCCCTAACGCTTTTTACAGAATGACTGGTTCCTGCCTGCGTTTAACGGTTGTTACCTTGAATACTCTGCGAACACGGCATCGTCCCCGCCTCCCGGCCCCGGCCGGGAGGAAAGGGGCGAAGCAGGCCGGCGAACCCCTTCCGTGCGCCGGACGATTACAATCGGCCCTCTTCCCTGTCATTGGGGGATCACACTGTGAAATACGATCATCTGTTCACCGAACTGTCAAAGGAACGCCTCGTTTCGATGTACGAATCGATGCTGCGTGTTCGCTACTTCGAAGAAAAGGTGTATTTCCTCTTTCTCGAGGGCGTCATGCCCGGCACCATTCACCAGTGCACCGGCCAGGAGGCGGTCGGCGTCGGCGTCTGCGCCGCACTGACCGACGACGACGTCATCGCCAGCAACCACCGTTCCCATGGCCATTCCATCGCCAAGGGGCTGAGTTCCTACCGCGCCATGGCGGAGCTGATGGCAAAGGAGGACGGCTGCTGCAAGGGGAAGGGCGGCTCCATGCACTTCACCGAAAAGGACAAGGGCGTCTTCCCTGCCACCGCCGTCATCGGCGAGAGCATCCTCCTCGCCACCGGGGCGGGCCTCGCATTCCGCCTGAAAAAACAACCGCACGTCGCGGCCGGCTTCTTCGGCGACGGCGGCTCCAACATCGGCTCCTTCCATGAAGGCGTCAACATGGGCGCGGTGTGGAAGTTGCCCGTCCTCTACGTCTGCGAAAACAACCAGTACGCGGCTTCGACCACCTGGCGCGAGTTCATTCCGGTCGAACACATTTCGGAGCGTGCCGCCTCCTACAACATTCCGGGCGAGACGGTCGACGGCATGGACGTCCTGGCCGTGTACGAGGCGGCGAAGCGCGCGGTGGACCGCGCCCGCAACGGCGACGGGCCGACCCTGCTCGAGGCCGTGACCTACCGGTACAGCGGCCACTCCCGCGCCGACTCGGCGGCCTACCGGCCCAAGGAGGAGGTAAGGGAGTGGAAGGCCAGGGATGCGATCAAGCGCTTCGCCGGCCAGTTGGTGGAAAAGGGCGTCTGCACCGCCGACGAGATAACCGCGTCGGACAAAACGATCGAGCAGGAGATCGAGGACGCATACCATAAGGCCCAGAACGCGCCGGCGCCCGACGTGTGCGTGGCGGAGGAGGACGTGCTATGACCACCCAGACTGCTAAGAGAATTTCCATCGCCGAAGCCATACGCGACGCCCTTCGCGAAGAAATGCAGCGCGACGAGTCGGTGTTCCTGATGGGGCAGGACGTGGGCACCACCCCCGGCGGCTGGGGCGGTCCGTTCACGACCTGCAAGGGACTGGTCGAGGAATTCGGCCGCGAGCGGGTCCGCAACTCCCCCATCTCCGAAAAGGCGATCGTCGGCGCGTGCGCTGGCGCGGCCATGCTCGGCATGCGGCCGGTGTGCGAAATACAGTACTCCGATTTCATCTTCTGCTGCATGGATGAACTCGTCAACATCGCCGCGAAGATGAAGTCGATGTCGGCGGGCGCGTATTCCGTCCCCATGGTGTTCCGCGCTCCCACCGGCGCGTCGCAGCGCGGGGCGCAGCACGCCCAGAGCCCGGAAGGGTTCATGATGCATGTGCCGGGCGTGAAGGTGGTCTGCCCCGCAACGCCCTACGACGCGAAAGGCCTGCTGAAATCCGCCATCCGCGACGATGCGCCCGTGATGTTTTTCGAACACAAGCTGCTCTACGGCGGCATGGGCGGCCACCGCAAGGACGCCGTCAATCCCGTCTTCGACCGGGACATCCCGGACGGGGAGCTCCTTGTCCCCATCGGGAAGGCCGACGTCAAACGCCCGGGCAAGGACGTCACCCTGGTAACCCTGCTCCGCACCGTGCACATGGGCCTGACCGCAGCCGAACGCCTGGCCGCCGAGGGCATCGACGCCGAGGTCATCGATCTCCGGTCGCTCCTGCCCCTGGACCGGGATGCCATTCTCGCCAGCGTCGCGAAGACCGGACGGCTGGTCATCGCCGAAGAAGATACCCTGACCCTCGGGTGGGGCGCCGAAGTCGCGGCGACGATAGCCGACGAGGCGTTCCCATCGCTGAAGAAGCCGATCAAGCGCGTCGCGACCATGGATGTGCCGATTCCCTTCGCGCCGCACCTCGAGGCGCACGTGCTGCCGAACGAGGACAAGATCATCGCGGCGGTGAAGGGGATTATGTAATCTTCGGATTGCCGTTTATTGTTTATTTATTCAGGCTGGCTGTCCAAGCCAATCCTGCAGCAAGGATCACGAGCATGACCGAATTGAAGATGCCCAAACTGGGCCAAACCACAACGGAATACAAGATAACGTCCTGGAACGTGGCTGTCGGCGACACGGTGGAAAAGGGCGACGTCCTTTGCGAGGCCGAGTCGGACAAGGCGGTGACGGACGTCGAATCCTACGCGTCGGGGAAGGTAGCGAAAATCCATTTCGAGGTCGGGGACTATGTCGAGGTCGGCCAGGTGTTCGTCACCCTCGAGTAGGGCCAAGTACACCAATGACGAGAATATGGAATACAAATTATATTCCTTTGTTGCCGATGACCGTCTCTTGCCGGGTTTGGGGTGAAACACTATAATTTATCGTTTTGAAGCTTCCCCCTTCGCGGTTCCGCATGACGCGGACCAACCCACCCGGCCGCTGGCTGGATTATATGGAAACGGCACACCCATGGCCAAGAACGGCGCTGATGACAGGCTGACCGACCTTATTAACGTCTGCTACAGTCATTTTATTTACGAGGAAACGCAGAGCGAAATAGCGGAAAAGATGGGCGTTTCCCGGGCCAAGGTGTGCAAGATGATCGCCCAGGCGAAGTCGATGGGGCTGTACACCATAACCATAAACGATCCGCTGGAGAAAATCGGCGAGTTGAGCCGGGGGCTGACGGAAAAGTATGACCTCCACGGCGTCAAGCTTGTGCCGATACCGAAGTTCGGCGTCAACGACGTGCTCCAGCGCCTCGGCCACGCCACGGCCGAACTCCTGGCGTCGTCCCTGAAGGACAACGACGTCATCGGCGTCGCGGGCGGGTCGACCCTGTACGAAATGATCAACTTCGTCGAGCCGATGAACATTTCCAACCTGTTCATCGTGCCGCTGCTGGGCGGCTATGCCGAGACGGAAGCAGCCACCCACGGGACGGAAATCGTCTACCGGCTCTCCGACAAGCTGCGGGCGAACATCATCAACATGCCTGTCCCCGGCCTGGCGCAGAATGCCGAAGAGGCGCGGCTGTTCATGTCCAACCCGATCATCAGTCGCAGCATGGTCTGGACGAGCAAGTGCTCCATCGCCCTGTTCGGAATCGGTTCGGCCCAGCCCTCCGGCAGCTTCTACCAGGCCGGCGTCATAACCGATCAGCTCCTGGCCGAATTGCGGCGGGAGAACGCCGTCGGCTGCGTGTGCTTCAACTTCTACGACGGCGAAGGGAGGCCCTGCGAAGACTTCAACGCGCGCATCATCGGCATCACCCTCGACGACATCAAGCTCACCCCGATTTCCATCGGCGTCGCCGGCGGGATGCCCGAAAAGGTCGCCGCCATCCATGGAGCGCTCGTCGGAAAATACATCAACTTCCTCGTCACCGATCAGATAACGGCCGAATCGCTGCTCGCTCTCGACTGGCCCCGTAACCACCTCCGCACCGGCGTACCGCCCGGTTCGCCCCCGCCTCCGGCTTCTCCGGAAACGGGCTGCCCGAACTGTGCCCGGCGATCCCGGCCGGTGCGACTTCGAAAAAGGACCCGCGCATGAACCTCCCTCCCGATCCGCGCCACGTCCCCTACAAGGGCATTCGTAAGCTTATCGGCTCGCGGATGCACGCGTCGATGTCGTCGCAGGCGCAATTGACCCTCAATACCTCGGCCGACGCCGTCGGGCTGTTGCGGGTGCGAAAGCGGGCGAAGGAACAGGCCGCCATGCTCGGCCTGCCGAACATCACCCTAAACGATCTCGTCTGCTGGACCGTGGCGCAGACGCTGCCCCGCTTTCCCGACGTGAACGCGGTCTTCGAGGACGAGGCGCAACGCATCGCGCAATTCACCCGCGTCAACCTCGGCGTCGCCGTCGACACCCCGCGCGGTCTGACCGTCGCCACCGTCCGGGACGCCCAGGACATGGCCCTCGCCGACCTCGCCGGCACCCTCGCTCGCTACGTGGAGGAATGCCGCTCCGGCAGCATCGACATGGACCTCCTTTCCGGCGGCACCTTCACCGTCACCAACCTGGGATCGCTGGGTATCGAGACGTTTACCCCCATCGTCAATATCCCGCAGGCGGCAATTTTGGGCGTCTGCGCCATCCGCGACGCCGCGTCGACAGACGAGGAGGGCGGGGCGACCGTCCGGCCGCGCATCGGCCTGTCCCTGACCATCGACCACCGTGTGGTGGACGGCGCGCCGGGATCGCGTTTTTTGCAGGAACTGGTGAAGGGCCTGGAACGCATCGAAGAGACGACCCGGCCCGTCTTCGCGAAATAACATCCATGGGAGACCGCACATGAAGTCCACGTATATCCTGGCATCCGACATCGGCGGGTCGGGCGTGAAAAGCATGCTGTTCGACCTGATCGAACGGAAAATCCTCGCCATCGTCACCATGCCGCTGCGCTGGTATCACCCAACCCCCGACGCCATCGAGTACGACGCCGACGAAATCCTGCAGGCCTGCGTCGGCGGCATAAAGGAATGCGTCGCCAAGGCCGGCGTCGACACGGGTTCGATTGGCGCGATCGTCACCGACGGCCAGCAGGCGGGACAAATCTTCGTCGACGCCGATTTCAACGCGGTCAGTCCCTACGACACCTGGATGGACAATCGCTTCCTGCCGTTCGCGGCCGAGATGAATTCGATCTGCGGCGACCGCATCCTCGCCAAGGGCGGCAACAACGCCATCATCACCATCGGCCCGAAAATCCTCTGGTGGAAAAACAACCGGCCTGACATCTACAAGAAAACCTACAAGGTCGTCCTCACCGCCAACTACGTCGGCGGCAAGCTGGCCGGCCTCACGGGAGACCAGGCCTATTACGAAAACACCTCCACCGGCTACAGCGGCCTGATCGACAACGACGCCGACAACTGGGACGACGAAATCTGCTACGCCGTCGGCATCGACAGGACAAAACTGGCCGAAGTGGTCGAACCGACGCGCATCGTCGGCGCATTGACGGCGGACTATGCCCGGGAAATCGGCGTTCCGTCCGGCATTCCCGTGGTGGCGGGCGCGGGGGACTTCCCGGCGGCCAGCATCGCCTCGGGCATCCTCTCGCCGGGGCAGGTCGGCGATACCGCCGGCACGGCGTCGATGTTTACTGTGTGTTCGGACTATTGGCGGCCGGACCCGTCAGGCCTTATCCGCACGCTGCGTTCCCCCATCAAGGGATATTGGTACGCGTTCTGCTTCACCACCGGCGGCGGCAGCGTGAAATGGTTTGTCGAAAACGTCCTGAAAGACGACAGCCTCTACGGCGAGCTGACCGACGGCGCGTCGGCCATACCGCCCGGGTCCGACGGGTTGGCCTTCTACCCCTACATCAGCGGCATCTGCAAGGGCCTGAATGTGGGCGGCGCCTTCAGCGGGCTCCAGTGGGCGCACGGCCGCGACCACATGTTCCGGGCCATCCTCGAGGCGGTGGCGTTCGAGTACAAGGAATATGCCAACGGGATGCAAAAGCTGCTCGGCATGGCTCCGTTCACGACAGTGCGCGGCGCGGGCGGCGGCACCCGAAACGGTATGTGGAACCAGATCAAGGCGGATGTCCTGAACGTCACCTACGAGGTGATGCACGAGGACGAGTGCTCCCTGCTTGGTTCTGCGATAATCGCCGGCAACGCCATCGGCGTCTATCCGGACATCCTGGAGACGGCCAAGACCTTCAACCACGTGAGTTCCAGCTTCACGGCCAACCCCGACGCGGTGGCGGCCTACCGCAGAATCTGGGACAACTGGCACAACCTGAAGGACGAGAATTACCCGTTGTTGAAATGCATCTGACGCGTGTTTGCCAGAAGATGACAGGAAATTGACATCAAATCCGCCACGGCGTCCCTGCCGCTGGCGGTTTTTTTGTACTGCCCGCGTCGCGCTTGTGCTCGTCGCGTCCGAGGACTGATTCCGGACGGTTATTTCCAGCGGTTCAGCGTCGCGAGGAACTCGCGGAGCAATGGGCGGGCCTGCTCCACCGTAAAGGTATTGCCCGTTTCCTCGTTTCAGTGGTCGAGATAGCGGAGATTCATTTCGACCATTTCATCCATGGCGACGTCCCGGGTAAATGAGCCGTTTTGATAGCAGTAGCGGCAATACTCCCGGTTGGGCGTGGTGTCCTGGTTGGTGCCGTAATCCTCTGCCGATTTCAGGTTCATGCCGCAGCTTTGGCAAACATGATCGTCCATGGGGTCTCCTGAGTCATGAAAAAGAAATGCGCCTGTACGCACGCCGGCGGCGCGCGGGTATTCAGGCTGGTTGAAAACGACCTCGTATTTGATGCCGTCGGGATCCTTGAAAAACATGACGTAATAGTTCGGTTATTTGAAGGTGATCAAGGAGGACAAGAAGAACCACAGCCAACAATTCTCCATGTGCGCGGTGGCTTGCTTCCGACTGCGCATACCGTAAGATAATACGCAGACTCCGTCGAAGCGGCAAGAGGCTCGCGGGTGCGGGCGGTTGGCATACCGTGGGCAGTGGGAGGGCGTTGGCAATGCACAATCCCGACATCGATACCGGGCGGCCATTCGATTGGGGCAGGACGTCGGGCGACTACGCCAAATACCGGGACATCTATCCCCCGGTCCTCTACGACCGCCTGGCCTCGCTTGGCATTGGCGTCCGCGGTCAGCGGGTTCTGGACCTCGGAACAGGTACGGGGGTCTTGCCCAGAAATATGTACCGGTACGGCGCCCGTTTCACCGGCATCGATATGGCGGAACAGCAGATTCACGCGGCGCGGCGTCTGGCCGCAGAGGGCGAGATGGATATCGACTTTGTGGCCGGTCCGGCGGAGGCGATGCCCTTTCCGGCCGATGCGTTCGATGCCGCGACCGCCTGTCAGTGCTTTCTCTATTTCGAAAAAGAACGGCTCCTGCCGACGCTGTCCACCGTCCTGAAAGACGGGGCGCTCTTCGCCATCGTCTGGATGAATTGGCTGCCGGACGAAAGCGTTATCGCCGCGGCGAGCGAACGCACCATCCTCCGCCACAACCCGCAGTGGTCGGGCGGAGGCGCGCGCCGCACGCCTGTCGCCGAACCGGAATGGGCGGCGTCCAGCCCCTTTACCTATGTTCATGGCGAGGCGTTTTCTGCCGACCTCGAATTTACGCGGGAATCGTGGCACGGGCGCATACGGGCTTGCCGGGGCGTCGCTGGCGGGCGACGAGTTGCGCGCGTTCGAGGAAGAACACCAGGCCATGCTCGAGGCGACCGCACCCGAGCGGTTCACCATTCCCCACTACCCGACCATTACCGTTTTGCAAAACCGGAAGGGTCGCTGACCGGCTCGCCGAAGAATTTCGCAAAGAAAATTTGACGAAGCGTTATTTGTAACTATAATGATTACAGTGAAAGAAAATCAGTATGCGAATCAATACTCAATTCCCGGTTGCGGTGCATATCCTGGCGGTTCTGGCGTATTTCGACGACAGCCCCTTGCCGTCGGAGACGATAGCCGGCAGCGTCGGCACCAACCCGGTCGTGGTTCGCCGTATCATGGCCCAATTGAAACGATGCGGGATGGTGGAGACGAAAAGCGGTAAAGGGGCGACGCTGTGCCGGGAACCCGCGACCATCACCCTGCGGGAGATATACGACGCGGTCCGGTCCGGCAGGGAGACGCTTTTCGACTTTCACCCCAATCCCCACCCCGACTGCCCGGTGGGGGCGACCATCGCCGATGCGCTCGGCAACCCGTTGGGGTGCGCGCAGGCGGCATTGGAAAAGGAACTCGCGTCCTTTACCCTGCAGGATATCGTCTCCGCCATGCGGCGGCGCAATCGACGGCGCGGCACAGGCGGGGCGTAGGAAGCGATTCGGGAACGGTTTTTTTTGAGATTAAGTGTAACCAAAACGGTTACACGCTACTTTGGCAAGGAGATGTCATGGCTACCACGGAAAAGAATTATTCGATATGTGAAGTGGGCACTTTCGCCGATCTGGCCGACAAGGAAATCAACGACATGAAAGGCAGGGTCATGCTGGGCGGGCAGCTGGGTCTGACCGGCTGCGAGGTGTCGATCAACAGCGTCAAGGCGGGGAAGTCCTCCCCATTCCTCCATGCGCACAAGCTGAACGAGGAATTGTACATGATTATGCGGGGCAAGGGCATGTTCCACGTGGACGGCGAGGAATTTCCCATCCGCGAAGGGTCGATGATACGGGTGGCCCCGCAGGGCGTCCGCGCCATCAAGGCGGACGAGAATCTCCTCTACATCTGTATCCAGGCCAACAAGGGCAGCCTTGTGCAGGCCACCATGGAAGACGGGGTGTTGTCCGAAAATAAGGCGTCGTGGATGAAGTAGGCGGGAACAATCCCCCGTCGCCGGCGACGGGACCACCGGCCTCTTCACGAGCGGTCGGTGGTCCTTTGTTCTTTCGTCCCCGGTCCCGTGACGAGGAACAGGCGAGGCCCGGAGATTTCCAGGGCAAAACAGAGGGCCAGCAGGAACACGCTCATGATGACGGGCGGCGCGACAACGACGTCGATGGCGTACAGCGCCAGCATCAGGAGGAGGATGACGGCGGCTTTTTTAACGCCCGGGTCGAGGCCGCTTTGGCGGTGGTGATAAAACACCCCGTGCTTGAGAATGAAAAACACGGCGGCGGAACCGAAGAGGAAATCGATAAGCGTTGGGCGCGGAAGCTGGTCGGCGAAGAGAAGATGCAGGTTCGCCGCCAGGATCATGATTGCCGCCAGAATGAGGAAGTGACTGTACAAAATCAACTGGCCGTTCGTTTCAACGTACCTGTCCAGGGTGTTTTCAAAGTCATGAAAGTACGAGGCCCACATCAGGCTGATCAGGAGAAACGAGGCGGCGGCGAAAGCCATCGCATAATGACTGTCGCCGCTCTCGGACAGGATGTCGGTGATGGAGACAAGACTTTCGCCGAACGCTATCAGGACGAACGATCCCAGCCGTTCGCTGAGATGCGGCAGGTTCACCGGGGTGTTTTTGAGACTTCTGCGAAAAAACAGCGGCGAGACGATATCGGCGAAAATGCCGGCGTACATGACCGTGTACCGCCACGATCCGTGAAAGAATATGGAGGCGGCGGTGATGATGGCGCCCGCCGTGAACAGCCGCGACAGGACGCTGGCGGTGCGGCACCTGGCGTCGTCCAGGCGGCGTCGCCCCGCCAAAACGTATTGGACTATGGTAAGCAGCCGGAAGCCGAGGTAACTGAGGAGAAAGATGTGGTACGTAGTGGTGTCAAAGTCGAACTTGATATGCACCGGCATCAGGATGAGGCAGAACATCTGCAGAAGCATAAAAACGGTGGGATGGCCGATTTCGTCGCTATAGCGGTTGAAAAACATGGTCTGTCCGGCCCATAGCCAGAACATGGGGAAAACCATGAGCAAAAACTCGCCGAAATATAGGTGCACCTGATCGGGGTGGTGTTCGGCATTAACGAGAATTCGGGTGATGAGGGAGACAGTGGTCACAAAGACCAGATCGAAGAAAAGCTCCAACCACGTAACCTTTTTCTCTTTCATGCCGCGTCCTCGGGTCCGGTGACCCCCCACCACAAGGCGACGGAAAAAAGCCCTCCAGCAGCGCGAGGGCTTCCTGTATTGCATCATACCCGGTCATGGTCGGCGCTTCAAGCCGGCGTCAGCTTTCTGGTTATTTCTGTAAAGCCGCGTACTGCGCGTCCGAGACCGGTTCCAGCCATTCGTCGCTGGCTTCTTCGGCAGGAACGGAGACCGCGAGATGCACAAACCACGAATCCTTGGCCGCACCGTGCCAGTGCGTGGCTCCCTCGGGAATAGTGACCACATCGCCGGATTGCAATTTCTGGGCCGGCTTGCCGTCTTCCTGATACCAGCCGCGCCCGCCGGTGACGAGGAGAATCTGGCCGCCCCTATGGTGGATGTGCCAGTTGTTCCGGCAGCCGGGCTCAAAAGTCACGACGCCTATCGGCACGTTGGTGGTGGTGGGCATAGTGAGATAGCTGACGCCGGAAAAATACTGGGCGATTCAGCGCCGGGAAGATTGATCCATTGGTTACCCAAGGGAAAGCAAAAGAGTTGACATTAAAGCATTTTAAAAAAATACGTGAACGCAGCCGATGGCTTCGTGAGTTCGGTGC
>JAJQBO010000097.1 GCA_021203245.1 Planctomycetaceae bacterium | reverse complement strand
CGGGTCGTCTGCCGCGTTTGGGCGGCGGCGGGGTTCCGCGCCGAATCCGCCGGCCGGACCGGGGCCTGGGCCGGCGGCTGTTTCACCCCCAGCAACCGGCGGGTCGACGGCCGCGCGCCCACCTTCGGGATGCTGCGCGTGGGCGGCGTGACGTTGGTGGTGCCGCGCTGTTTCTTCGCCGTCGTACCGGTGCCGAGGACGTCCGTGTCGCCCCGGCGCAGACCGGCGGCGGCGGGCGAGCCGATGTTGTGAATCCGGTTCCGGCGCATCTTCTGCAGCAACTGCTGCGCCTGCATCCATTCGCTCCGTTCGGCCTCGTCCTGGAGCTGCCGCAGGGTGCGCACGAGAATCCGCTGCGACACGTCGTCGATGACCAGGAACTGGATGTGCAGGCGCTGAATCGACCCCTCGTTCTGTTCCGGGTCGATGGAGTCGATATTGACGACCGCGCCCAGCAGGGTCGCGGGCGGGTTGCCCGACACCAGCGACTTGGCGAAGCGGACCATGTCGCCGACGTGGAAGACGGCGTCGGACGGCGTTTCGATGCAACAGCCGCCCAAGGACACGTCCATGAGCATGCCCGGCCGCAGGGTGCCGATCTCCTTGTGCAGGCTCGATACCTTGATGCTGTCGGCGGCGGCGGTGGAGATGTGCTGGAAGTCGATTTCGAGCGATATCGGCAAGCGCATCGAATCGCGCTTGCGGATTTCCCACGCCGATTTCCACGGCGTCATCCGCAGGTAGGGCATGGTCCCGGCGACGGCCTGAAGGACTTCGGAAGTGAACGCCATCAGGCTGGGGCCGCTTTCCAGCGTCCCTTCGATGCGCTGGCCCGGCTTCAACGACGCGACCAGCTTGTCGTTGTGGGCAGGCAGGGTGACGTTGATGCTGTGCAGGTCATGGCCCATGACCAGGCATTCGTAGCCGCCCTCTACCCCGTCGAAGGCGAGGCGCGTCAGCACGCCCGGCTTCAGGGTCGCGTCCATGAGATCCAGGATGGCGGCGGTCTGGCCCGCCGAGGCGGTTTTTTGTTCCTCCACCAGCGCCTTGACGTCCTTGGTCTGGCCGGAGAGGGCGTGGCGGGTGTCCTTGGGCGGCGGGAAATACAGCTTATCCATCCGCTCGGCGAACTTTTCGTCGAAGATTTCCTGCAGCAGCGGCACGATGGATTCGCGGAACTGTTCGTGGACCATGATCATGGACGACGGGTCCAGCTTCGGGTGGGTGCGGAAGATGTAGAGCATCCTGTCGGCGTCGTCGTGGGTGCCGCCGCGTTTGAGCAGGATGCGCTCGACCATTTTCAACGCTTCGCGCCGCGCTTCCTGGCGTGCCTTGATGCGGGCCCGGCGCGACAGGTAGACCATGACGATAATGGCGAGGATCAGCACCACCACCGATATGGCTATCGTGGGAGTGAACAGCAACTGTTGCGGCGGCGGCAACCGGTATTGCAGGTCCATCGTCGCAGCGACAGGCAAACCGGGCGTGATACCAGTCGTCGGCATGAAGCGGCTCGCTTCGGCATGGCCAAAAAGGCGCGTAGTGGACAAACATTCCCCTCCTTTCCAATCATATCGTCGGAACCGCTCCCAACAAGCAAAAATTCCGCCCGCGGTCGGGTCGGTACGCGTTACCCTTGCGCCGGGGCGGGGATAATCCGTATACTGATCCCGTTATCCGCACTTCGCGTCAGGCATCGGCACGGCAAAGGAGAATCCACATGGCAGGCCGCTTTCCGTCCAGGGGAGGGAAGATTTACGCAGTGTATGGCGACGATCCCGCCGCCATGGCCAAGCGGCTCATGGAGGCCGCCGGGGTCGCCGACTCCATCCCGCCGGGGGCGCGCGTTTCGCTGAAGCCGAATCTGGTTGTCGGCCGTCCAGCGTCCGGCGGCGCGACCACCCACCCGGAAATCCTCGCCGGGATTATCGAGTTCCTCCAGGACACGGGCCACCGCAACATCGAGATCATCGAAGGCTCGTGGGTCGGGGACGACACCGGCCGCGCCTTCGCGGCCTGCGGCATGGCCGCGGTGGGGAAGCGCTACAACGTCCCGCTCTATGATCTCAAGATGGACAAGGCGGTGGCGAAAGACACCCCGGCCGGCCGCATCAATGTCTGCCGGCGCGCCCTGGATTCCGATTTTCTCATCAACCTGCCTGTCCTCAAGGGCCATTGCCAGACGCGCATGACCTGCGCCCTCAAAAATATGAAGGGGTGCATCACCGACGCCGAAAAACGCCGCTTCCACCGGGACGGCCTGGACGAATGCATCGCCGCCCTGGCGACGGCGATTATTCCCCACGTCACCATCGTCGACGGCATCTGCGGCGATCTCGATTTCGAGGAGGGCGGCAACCCGGTCCAGGCCAACCGCATGCTTTTGGGGGCCGATCCGGTCAAGCTCGACGCCTATGTCTGCTCGCTCATGGGCTTGTCGCCGGATATGGTCGGCTACCTCCCCCTTGCCGAAGAATACGGCGTGGGCGAGATGGGCATCGAGGAGCGGGACATCGTCCACCTGAACCAGCCCGCGCCCGGTGTCGCCGCCGGCAAACCCACCAATAAGGTGCAAAGCCTCGGCCGCAAGCTGAAGGCCGACCAGGCTTGTTCGGCCTGTTACGCCAACGCCATCCACGCGATGAAGCGGGTGGAGGAGATGGGCGTATCCCGGACCATGCCGGCCATCTATATCGGCCAGGGCTGGCAGGGCCAGGATGTGGACGGGATCGGCATCGGCCGCTGTGCGCGCGGGAAGCTCGGGAATGTGGCCGGGTGTCCCCCTGCGGCGCTGGATATTGTCGAAGCCGTTCGCGAGGTTTGCGGGTGATTGATCCCTACTGTTGATGTGGCGGCAAGCGCCGCCGGTCGATCAGGGTGCTAAATAGGTTTTTCCTCGCACGAACGGAGGGAGAGAACCCTTTTTACCAAGCGCCGCAAAAAGTGTTCCCTTCCTTCGGACCTCCCGGGCGGCTCTGCCGCGCCGGATCCCTCCTTCGCCAAAAAGGCTGCGCCGTTTGCCCTTTGCCTACCGGATTTGGTGTGTCGATAGATCGTACGATTACCGGCGACGGATTTTTGAACCGCGATACTCCGCCGTGGCGTTCTTCGATATCAAGCGCAAGACGTTCTTTGCTCTCCTCCGTTCTTATCGCAAGCGTCAATCCCTCCCCCACCCGTCACCCCGGCGTCTGAACGCGAACCGGGCAAGGGGCGTGAGGTTGTGCCGGGGCAGCCGTCACACGATATCGCTACGCGATTTCGTGAAACGACCGAGAACCAATCGCCATCCGGCATTGGTTCGCATAAAAAATGGGCGGTCTATGCCTCTTCC
>JAJQBO010000238.1 GCA_021203245.1 Planctomycetaceae bacterium | reverse complement strand
CATTGATAACTACAACTTCAACCGTATGACTTGATAACGGGATAGACTCTAAGTGAAGCGGAATTTGACAGAGCCGGTTTTGTGGAGTAGGCTACACACAACCGCATGCATGATGTCTTACAACACAGAATCGGGAGGAAATTCCCCTCATGCTTGATCCCGCACCGAACCTCTCCCTGCACGATGAAAACTCCGATGTGGATATTTTCGACCATATCGGCATTACCAACCGGAAACGCATTGCCGAAGAATTGTGCACCAAACTGCGGAAAGCCATTATCAGCGGCACGTTGCCGGAAGGGTACATTTTTCCGAATGAAAACGAACTGTGCAAAAGGCTGGATATCGGCCGCAGCACCCTGCGCGAGGCCTACGCACCCCTGGAGACGCTCCACCTTATCACCCGCACCAAGACCGGGACCTATGTCAACAAAAAGGCCGACACCAACAACAGCATGAACTTCGACCTGATCGCGCAATACACCGACCCGATCAACATGATCGAATATAGGCAAATTTTCGAAGTCGGTGCGGCCAGGCTGGCTGCGCAAAAAGCCAAACGCCGCCACATCACCGAGTTGCGTGCCATCGTGGACGCGATGGAACAGTGCGGCGACGAGCCGGAACGGCTGACCGAACTGGACTTTGACTTCCACTCGAAGCTGGTGGCGATCAGCGGCAACGAACTCCTCATCATCTCCTTCAACAGCATCCGGCTGCTTTACGAGAAGTTCGTCAAAAAGCAGTTTGAGAAACATATGCTGCCGCAATCGCTTGTCGACCACCGGGCCCTTATCGAGGCGCTGGTCGACGGCGATCCCGACAAGGCCGGACACGTGATGACAGAACACCTGGAACACATCGCCAAAGTGGCGCGGACCGCGCAGTTGCGCGGGTGACGTTTCCAACGGCCGTTTGCCGCCGTTTGCATAGATTTACCGTGTCGATACCCCTTTTTCATGCTTCGACCGGCGCGCCTCTGCGTGATGGCTGCGCCCGCATGGGCTTACGCCCTCCCCATTGCCTCGATTCATTATCCCCTTCTCCATATCCTGACGCTCCACCTGTTCTCGACGCGTGGCAAAGGCGCAGCGCAACCGTAAAGTCAGACAACAGACAATAAGGAGGGCAACAGATGGTCTTACGGAGTCGCACCAATCTCTCCGGCCAGGAAAACGGCCTGGCGCGTTCCTTATACAAATCCATGGGCTACTCGGACGACGAGCTGGACGACCGCCCGGTCATCGGCATCGCCAACTCCTGGTCCACCCTCGTGCCTGGCCACTATAACCTGAACGAACTGGCCAAGTTTGTCGTCAAGGGGATCTACCGGGCCGGCGGCACCGCCGCCGAGTTCGGCGTCATCTCCGCCTGCGACGGCATCGCCAACGGCCATGTCGGCATGAAATACATCCTCCCTTCCCGCGAGGTGATCTGCAACTCGGTGGAGATCGAGGCAGAGGCGCACCGCCTGGACGGGCTGGTCCTCCTCGCCTCCTGCGACAAGATCCTGCCGGGCATGCTCATGGCCGCCGCCAGGCTGGATATCCCCGCCATTGTCGTCAACGGCGGCGTCATGCAGGGCGGCGCGCTTTTCGACGGCCGCAAAACCGACGCCACCTCCAACGACGAAGCGGTCGGCATGATGAAGGCGGGAAAGATCGACGCCGCGCAGGTGCGCCGCCTCGAGGACGTCAGTTGTCCCGGCTGCGGGTCGTGCTCGTTCCTGGGCACCGCCAACACCATGGGCTGCGTCAGCGAGGCCCTCGGCATGAGCCTGCCCGGGAGCGCCCTCACCCCTGCCGTCTGGGCCGATCGCCAGCGCATCGCCTACGAATCCGGCCGCATGGTGTGCGAGCTGGTGCGCCAGGGCGTGACGGCGCGGCAGGTCATCACCGAAAAAGCGGTCCGCAACGCCGCCCGCGTCGTCCAGGCGATCAGCGGCAGCACCAACGCCGTCCTCCACCTGAGCGCCGTCTCGTACGAAGCGGGGCTGGACCTGGACGCGGTCGACGTCTTCGGCCGCATGTACGCCGACACGCCGCACCTCGTGAAGGTCAACCCCTCGTCCCACTACGATATGGAGGACTTCCACCGCGCCGGCGGCATCCCCAAAGTCATGCGGAACCTGGGCGACCTGATTGACGGCTCCGCCCGCACCTGCACCGGCCGGACGGTGGCGGAGAATCTGGCCGGCGACGGCGGCTACAGCGAGAACCCCGACGTGATCAGGGACATCGACCACGCCTATAGCCGCAACGGCGGCATCGCGGTGCTGCGCGGCAGCCTTGCCCCCGACACCGCCGTCACCAAGCCTGGCGCATACGCGGCGGCCTTGCGCCACTTCAAGGGAAAAGCCCGGGTGTTTGACCGCGAAGAAGCCGCGAACGAGGCGATTCTGGCCGGCGAAATTCAACCGGGCGACGTCGTGGTCATCCGCTACGAAGGACCGAAGGGCGGCCCCGGCATGCGCGAGATGTACAAGGCCATGAAATTCCTCTACGGGCGCGGCCTGGCCGAGAGCACCGCGCTTGTCACCGACGGCCGTTTTTCCGGCACCAACAACGGCTGTTTTGCCGGCCATATCTCGCCCGAGGCGGCCGAAGGCGGCCCCATCGCGCTGGTGCGGGACGGCGACGTCATCGAAATCGACGTCGACAACCGCAGGCTGGACCTGCTGGTCGAGCCGGACGAAATGGCCCGCCGCCGCGCCGCGTGGACGCCGCCGGCGGGCGGGAAATACCGTGGGTATCTCGGCTGTTACGCCAAGCTGGCTTCTTCGGCCAGCAAGGGCGCTGTCATTGTCAACGACTGATCGGAGTGAAAGGATTATTTTGCGCGAGATAGAACACATAGAAAAAGTGGTGCTGGCCGGGTCCGGCGTCATGGGCGCGTCCTTCGCGCAGCTGTTCGCCCGCCACGGCTTTCTGGTGACGCTGTACGACATCGCCCAAACCGCGCTGGACAAGGCGGACGAGCTGATCGCCGTCAACCAGCAGGTGATGGTGCGGGAAGGCGAACTCGGCCAGGCGGAGTCGGACGCCCTGCGGGCGCGCATCGGCTTTACCCTGGAAGACGACGCCTTCCGGGATGCCGATTTCGTCCTCGAGGCGATCGCAGAAAAGATGCCGATCAAGCATGATTTCTGGCGGCGCGTCTCGGCCCTGGTCGGCGAGGACGTGGTCCTGGCCACCAACACCTCCGGCCTCTCCATCACCGATATCGCCGCGGCTGTCGCCACGCCTGCCCGTTTCGCCGGCATGCATTGGGTCAACCCGCCGCACCTCATCCCGCTGGTGGAAGTGATCGCCGGCCGCGACAGCGACGACAGGGCCCTGGCGGTCATCCGCGACGTCGCCCTGCGGCTTGGGCAAAAGCCGGTCATGGTGCGGAAGGACCCGCCCGGATTTGTCCTGAACCGGCTGCAATACGCGGTCCTCCGCGAGGCGTTCCACATTGTCGAAAGCGGCTACGCCAGCATGGAGGACGTGGACGCGGTGATGAAATACGGGCTCGGCCTCCGCTACTCCTGCATCGGCCCGTTCGAAACGGTGGACTTCGGCGGCGTCGACACCTTCAACCTTGTCGGCAGCTACATGTTTGGAAAACTCTGCAACGACACCGGCCTGCCGCGGCTGCTCCGCGAAGCCTACGAAGCGGGACGGCTCGGCGTCAAGACGGGCGCAGGGCTTTACGACTATCCCGGCGACGCTGCGCAAAAAGCCATCGCCAAACGCGACGCCGATTTCCTGAAAGTATCGAAAAGCCTCTTCGGCGCGAAAAGGGAGGGGGAATGAGCACCACGTTTACGGCGTCCATGGACGGCAACACGGCCGCGGCGCACATATCGTATTTCTTTACCGAAGTCGCGGGCATCTTTCCGATCACGCCGTCGTCGCCGATGGCGGAACTGGTGGACGAATGGAGCGCCACCGGGCGCAAGAACATGTTCGGCCAGACCGTGCGCCTGGCGGAAATGCAGTCGGAAGGCGGCGCGGCAGGCACCGTCCACGGCGCGCTCGGGGCGGGCGCCCTCACCACAACCTACACGGCCAGCCAGGGCCTGCTCCTGATGATACCCAACATGTACAAGATAGCCGGAGAACTGCTGCCCGGCGTCTTCCATGTCTCGGCCCGCACCGTGTCGGTCCACGCCCTTTCCATCTTCGGCGATCACTCGGACGTCATGGCCTGCCGCCAGACCGGCTTTGCCCTGCTGGCCTCGGGCAGTCCGCAGGAAGCGATGGATATGGGCGCCGTGGCCCACCTCGCCGCCATCCGGGGCAGGCTGCCCTTCCTGCATTTCTTCGACGGCTTCCGCACCAGCCACGAAATCCAGAAGATAGACGCCTTCGACTACAAGGCGCTGCGGCCGCCGGTGGATTGGGACGCGGTGGCGGCGTTCCGGGCCAGGGCGCTCAACCCCGAGCATCCCGTCACCCGCGGCACCACCCAGAACCCGGACATTTTCTTCCAGCAGCGGGAAGCCGCCAACCCCTTCTTCACCGCCCTGCCCGGCATCGTTCAATCCTATATGGACGACATCAACCGCCTCACCGGCCGCGACTACCACCTTTTCGACTACTACGGCGCGCCCCAGCCCGAGAGCGTCGTCATCGCCATGGGATCGGTCTGCGGCGCGGTGCGGGAGGCGGTGGACCACCGCAACGCCGCCGGCGGCAACGTCGGCATGGTGACGGTGCGCCTCTACCGGCCGTTTTCGGCCGAGCATCTCCTCAAGGCCATCCCGGCGTCGGTGCGGCGCATCGCCGTTCTCGACCGGACCAAGGAACCGGGCGCGGTGGGAGAACCCCTCTACACCGACATCCGGAATGTCTATTACTCGGTCGACCCGTCCATGCGCATCGTCGGCGGCCGCTACGGCCTTTCGTCGAAAGATACTACCCCGGGCCAGATCCTGGCCGTGTTCGAGAACCTGGAAAAGGATCAGCCCAGGGACGGATTCACCATCGGCATCGTCGACGACGTCACCAACCTGTCACTCCCGACCCTGCCCGAACCGCCCGCCGCGGCCGACACCTTTGCCTGCAAGGTCTGGGGCACGGGCAGCGACGGCACGGTGGGCGCCAACAAGAACAGCGTCAAGATTGTCGGCGACGCCACCGATTACCACACCCAGGCGTATTTCGTCTATGATTCGAAAAAAATCCGGCGGTCTCACCCAGAGCCATCTGCGCTTTTCGCCCAGGCCCATCACCGCGTCGTACCTGGTCGCCAACGCCGATTTCGTCGCCTGCCACAGCCCGGCGCACGTCGACAAGTACGACCTCGCCGCCGACCTGAAGCCGGGCGGCATCTTTCTCTTGAACTGCCCGTGGAGCGCGGCGGAACTGGACGCGCGCCTCCCCGCCGGCCTGCGGCGCGGCCTGGCGGCAAAAGGCGCGCGGCTCTATGCCATCGACGCCGGCGGCATCGCCAAGGGCCTCGGCCTGGGCGGCCGCACCAATACGGTGTTGCAGGCCGCCTTTTTCAAGCTGACCGGCCTTATCCCGCTGGAGGACGCGGTGGCCCGCATGAAAAAGGCCAACCACGATACCTACTACAAGAAGTTCGGCGCTGCCGTCGTCGACATGAACAACGCGGCCGTCGATGCCGGCATCGTCAACCTGGTGGAGGTACCGGTGCCCTCTTCGTGGGCGGACGCGGCCGACGCGGCGAAAGCCGAACCGGACCTGCCACACTACGTCGCCGCCATCGCCGCGCCCATGAACCGGCAGCAGGGGGACAGCCTCCCGGTCAGCGCCTTCGTCGGGATGGAGGACGGATCATTCCCGCCCGGCAGCAGCGCCTACGAGAAGCGCGGCGCAGCCGCCGAGGTGCCGCAGTGGCTGGCCGAGAAATGCATCCAGTGCAACCGCTGCGCCCTGGTCTGCCCCCACGCCGCCATTCGCCCGGCGCTCCTCGACGCGGCCGAGGCGGCGAACAAGCCGTCCGGCTTCGTCACCCTGCAAGCGGTGGGGAAAGGCCTGGAACCCTACGCCTACCGTATGCAGGTTTCGCCCCTCGACTGCACCGGCTGCGGCAGTTGCGTCAGCGTTTGCCCGGCCAGGGAGAAGGCGCTGGCCATGCGTCCCCTCCAGGCCATGCGCGGCGAAGACGATAACTGGCGTTACGCCGCGACGGTTGCGGACAAGCCGGTCGCCAGCGACAAGACGGTGAAATCCAGCCAGTTCGCGCGACCTCTCTTCGAGTTTTCCGGAGCCTGCGCCGGCTGCGGCGAGACGCCGTACATCAAGCTGCTCACCCAGTTGTTCGGCCCGCGCATGTATATCGCCAACGCTTCCGGCTGTTCCACCGCCTTCGGCGGCAGCACGCCGTCCACCCCCTACACCGTCGGCCCGGACGGGCGCGGCCCTGCCTGGGCCATGAGCCTGTTCGAGGACAACGCCGAATACGCCTTCGGCATGCTGCTGGCGGCGGAACAGGTGCGCGCCGGGCTGGAGGACGCCGTCCGCCTGGTCGCGGAAAAGGGCCTGGCCGCCGAAGCGGCCGACGCCTACCTGAGTGACGTCAAGAACCCTACCGCCGCGTCGGCGCTTGTCGCGGCGCTGGAAACGGCGACCTCCGTCGATCCCGGCCTGCAGCGCGCCGTCGCCGCCATCCTCGGGAACCGCGAGTACCTTGCCAGGAAATCGGTCTGGGCAATGGGCGGCGACGGCTGGGCCTATGACATCGGCTACGGCGGTCTCGACCACGTGCTGGCGAGCGGCCTGGACATCAACGTGCTGGTGCTGGACACCGAGGTCTATTCCAACACCGGCGGGCAATCGAGCAAGGCGACCGCCCCCGGCGCGGTCGCGAAGTTCGCCTCCGCCGGCAAGGAGACGGGCAAGAAGGATCTCGGCCGCATGGCCATGAGTTACGGCTATGTCTACGTGGCCCAGGTGGCGCTCGGGGCCGATCCGGAACAAACCCTCCGCGCCCTGCGGGAGGCCGAAGCCTATCCGGGTCCCGCCATCGTCATCGCCTACTGTCCCTGCATCGAGCACGGCATCCGCGCCGGCATGCAGAACAGCCAGGCCGAGGCAAAAAAGGCGGTGGAGTCCGGGTACTGGCACCTTTACCGGTACGATCCGACGCGTCGGGAAGCGGGCCAAAACCCCTTCCAGCTCGATTCGAAGCCGCCCAGCTCGTCCCTCGAGGACTTCCTGGCGGGCGAAGGGCGCTACGCGTCGCTGGCGCTGCGATTCCCCGAACGCGCCGAAACGTTGCGTCGCATGGCCTCCGAGAACGCGCGGCTCCGGCTGGAAGCCTACCGCGAACTCCGGAACGGCGGTTCATAAATACAAATGTGCAAGAAAAACTCGTCTTTTAGGCAGAAAAGGAGCGGATTATGTCCAAACAGGTACCCAAAACGGACGGGCGCGGCATTATTTCCGGCGCCCATGTGAACCAGGACCACCCCATGGACCGCACCCAGTGGCTCGAGGACGCCTTCCCCGAATGGGGCACCTTCCTCAACAACGAGATCGAGTCGCGCGTCGTGCCCAAGGGCGAAGTGAGTTTATGGTGGTGCGGCGGCCCGTCGTGGGTCGTGAAGACGGACGAGGGCGGCATCTTCTGGCTTGATCAATACTGCGGCCCGTCGATGTATACCGAGCTGTATTACTGCGGCGTGTGCAAACAGTCAGGCGCAGACAGCATCAACTGGATTCGCCTGAATCCGCAGGTCATCGACCCGTGGCGTTTCAACCAGCTTGACGGCGTGTTCTGCACCCACGCCCATCAGGACCACTGCGATCTCTACGCCGTCAAGGCGGCCTTACAGACGACCAAGGCCCCCTTCTACGGCCCGCCGGCGGCGCAGCGGAAGCTGAACAACTTCGGCGTGCCCGACGATCGCATCGTCGTCGCGAACGTCGGCGAGTCTGTGAAAATTCGCGGTGCGGAAGTCGAGTTCCTCATCTGCTACGACCAGACCGCCATCAAGACAGGCGAAGGCGACGTCCTCATGCCCTTCGAAGAGGCCGCCTGCTGCTTCCTGTTCAAGACCTCCGCCGGCAACATCCTCTTCATGGGCGACACCTGGTACCACGACGGCTATGTGGCGATACGGGAAAAGTACGACATCGACGTGGCCATTTTCGACATGGGCTCCAACGCCCCCGGCGCCACCGACAAGATGCCGCCCTACGACTGCGCCCGCCTGGGCCAGGTCCTGGACGCCAAACTGCTCATCCCTGATCACTACGACAACTGGGCCAATACCGCCGGCGACCCCGACCTCCTGGTGCAGCAGTTCGAGCGCATCGTTAAGGAGAACACGCCGGACATCAAGACCATGATCATGCGCTGCGGCGGGCGCTTCGACTTCCCCAAGGACAAGGACAAGGGCCGCTACCGCTATCCGGACGGGAGCGAGCGCTACGACTTCAGCAAATCCGTCTTCGCCAAAAAATAGCGGGAGGCAAGAAATGAGACAGTACCGTTTCCACGCGCCCACCACCTTCGAGGAACTCTTCCGAATTCTGGACGCGGAAAAAGGCGCCGAGGTCAGGTATCTGGCCGGCGGCACCGATCTGGTACCCCGCATCTCGCGGGAACGGGAGACCATCCCCACGGGCGACAAGCCGCCCCTGGTCCTTGTCTCCCTGGCCGGCCTCGGCCTTGCCGGCGTGGAAGAACGGGACGGCGAGGTGCGTATCGGCGCCATGACCACCCTTTCCGACCTGCAGGCGAATCCGCTCGTCAAGGCAAAGCTGCCTGTCCTGTGCGCGGCGGTCGGCCACATGGCCGGGTTCAGTATCCGCAATACCGCCACCCTCGGCGGCAATATCATGAACGCGTCGCCGGCGGCGGACAGCCTGCCGCCGCTTATGGTCCTGGACGCGACGTTTATCCTGCGCGGGAGAAACGGCGAACGATGCGTCAAGGCGGCGGACTTCTTCACCGGACCCGGCGCGACGGCGGCGCAGGCGGACGAAATCCTCGTCGCCGTTTCGGTGAAAGCCGGTTCCGGCTCGGCCGCCTTCCACAAGCTTGGCCGCCGCGCCGCCGAAACGTTGAGCGTGGTCAACGCCGCCGCCTATGTGGAGGTGGAAAACGGCGTGTTCACAACCACCCGCGTGGCCGTCGGGAGCGCCGCGCCCACCGTACGATCCTGCCGGAAAGCCGCGCAGGCGCTCGAAGGCAAATCCGCCACCGCCGACGCGGCGAGGACGGCCGCCGCCCTGGTGGTGGACGAAATCGCCCCCATCACCGACGTGCGCGCCAGCGACTGGTACCGCCGGAAAGTGGCCCCGGTGGTGGCGGCACGGGCCATCCTGGCCGCGGCCGGCATTCACGACGAAGGGAGGTGACTGGAATGAAACATATCGTGTCCTTTGTCCTGAACGGCAACCCGGTCGAAGCGGCCGTCGCGCCGGAGCACACGCTCCTCGAGACGCTCCGGGACGGACTCGGGCTGACCAGCCCCAAGTGCGGCTGCAATCACGGCGACTGCGGCTCGTGCACGGTTATTCTCGACGGCGAAGCGGTAAAAAGCTGCCTCGTCCTCGCCATGACCGTCGGCGGCAAGCGCATCGAAACGCTGGAGGGGATCACGCCGCGCGAAGGGCTGCACCCGGTGCAGAAGGCCATGCACGAGATGGGCGCGCCGCAGTGCGGCTATTGCACGCCCGGCATGGTCATGGCGTCGGTCGCCTATCTGCGCAAAAACCCCGCGCCCAACCTCGAGGAAGTGAAGGAGGCCCTGAGCGGCAACCTGTGCCGCTGCGCCTCCTACGACAAATACGCCAACGCGGTCGTCGCCGCCTCGCGGGGCGAGTTTGGCGCTATGTCGAAAGGAGGTGTCTAGCATGTTTTCAACCGTCGGTAAACGCATGCCCCGCTACGACGGCGTCGGCCATGTGACCGGGCGTACCATCTACGTCAGCGACGTGCGGATGCCCGGCATGCTCGTGGCCAAGACGCTCCGCTGCCCGTACCACCGGGCGCGGATCGTCTCCATCGACACTTCGGTTGCGAAGCGGATGCCCGGCGTCCACGCCGTCATCACCAAAGACGACGTGCCGCACAACCTCTTCGCCATGGTTCCGGACCACCACGTCCTGGCGGAGGAAATAACCCGCTACAAGGGCCAGAACGTTGCCGCCGTGGCGGCTGTTACGAAAGAGGCGGCCCTGGACGCGCTGGCGAAGATCCGCGTCGAATACGAGGAATTGGAGGCGGTCATCGATCCGGAAAAGGCGCTCCTCCCCGACGCGCCGCAGGTCAGGCCCGAAGGGAACGTCCACCTCTTCGACGGCGTCAGCCCGGTACGGCGCATCCGCCGGGGCGACGTCGACAAGGGCTTCGCCGAGGCGGATTTCATCGTCGAGGGCCGCTACGCCACACCCTGCCAGGAACACGCGCCGCTGGAACCGTGCAGCACCGTCGCCTACCTGGACGAGAGCGGCAAGCTGGTGCTCCACTCCAAGACGCAGGGGCTGTACTTTACCCTGGGCGACCTCGCCAACGTCTTCAAGCTGCCGATGAACAAGCTGAAATTCGTCGGCAACACCATCGGCGGCAGCTTCGGTTCAGGGAACAGCGTCCACACCGACCACATCGCCGGGCTGCTGGCCCTGGCCACCGGCAAGCCGGTGCGCTTCGCCCTCACCCGCGAGGAGGAAATCCTTTTCACCACCATCCGCACCCCGTGGGTGTTCACTATCAAAGACGGCGTGCGCCGCGACGGCAGAATCACCGCCCGCAAGATGACGGTGCTGCACGACTGCGGCGCGTACACGGAACTTGGCCTGTACGCCACCGAAAAGAACGCCAACCTCGTCGCCGGCGCGAACCGCATCGAAAATCTCGCCGTCGACTCGCAGATGGTCTACACCAACAAGATGCCGTCCGGCTCGATGCGCGGCTTCGGCGTCAACATCGGCCAGTACGCCGAGCAGGTGCATCTCGACCGGGTGGCCCGGGCCTGCGGCGTCAGCCCGATGGCGATCCGCTTCATCAACGCCTTCCACGAAGGCGATCCGGGCCACGTCGGCAATGTCCTGCGCGCCGTGTCCACCATCGAAACGCTGCAGGGCGTGGCCGAAGCGGCCGGCGTCACACTGGAGGACAAGTACCTGGCCATGCGTTCCAAGGATGCGGCCGTCGCGGCGGATCGGGTGCTGGAAAACGCGGGCCGGGCGCTGGACGGGAAGGAGGTTTTGCAATGATTCGCACAGGACGGGGCATCTCCACCATTTTCTACCCGAGCGGCTTCAACGGCGGCGGCGATCCGGATATCGTGACCCTCCGCGTCAAGGTGGACGGCACCATCGACATCACGAACGCCTCGTGCGAAATGGGCCAGGGCGTGAAAAACGTGGCGGTGCAGTTCGCTGCCGAACGGCTCGGCGTGCCGCCGGACCGGTTTAGCTTCGACAACAACAACTCCGACACGGCCGCGTTCAGCATGGACACGGCAGGCACCCGTTCCACCGTGATCATGGGGAACGCCGTCCTCGCCGCCGCCGACGATCTCATCGCCAAGATCAAAGCGTTTGTGGCCGGAAAATTCGGCTGCGCCGCGGAGGACATGGACTATGACCAGGGCCGCGCCTTCGTCAGGGCCGACCCCGACAAGGGCATGACGCTGGGCGAGTTCGGCGCCGCCAGCAACTACGGCGGCGTGGCGATTATGGGCCTGGGCGGCTTTCTGCCCGAACCCGCGCCGCCGCGCGACCCGGAAACAGGCGCGACCGTGCCCAGCAAAATCATGGCCTACGGCTCGAGCGTCGTCGATGTGGAAGTGGACGACGAAACGGGTGTCGTGACCGTCGTCAACATGTACAACTGCTATGACATGGGAACGGTCATCAACCCGCTCCAGGCCGAGGCGCAGGCCGACGGCGGCAATGTCCAGGGGATCGGCATGGCCTTGCTGGAGGACTTGTCGCCCAGCTATCCCGAAAGCCTCGACCTCTATGCCGCCGACTTTACCGATTATATCGTCCCCACATTCATGGATGCGCCCCGGAACAGCGTGACGACGTTTTACGAGAACTACGATCCGACCGGTCCCTATGGCGCAAAGGGCTGCGGTGAAATGGTGGTGGACACCCAGTGTCCGGCCATCGTCAACGCCATTTACGACGCGGTCGGGTTGGTGGTCGAATCGCTGCCGGCGACGCCGGAAAAGATTCTCCGCCTGCTGGAGAAAAAGCGGCGCGAAAAATCGCAGGAAAAGGACCGGGTCCCCGCCGCATCATCGGTGTGAATCCGGAACGAGGGAATTGATCGCGCACCACCGGAAAAAGCGGTCGCGAGGTGGGTGAAGGCCCCAGCGCATTCCCCACCTCGCCGGAATCGCGCCGTGCCGACGGAAGGACGACGGACCTGCGCAAAACCGTCGGTATCGCGCAGAGGACGGGCGGCAGGAAGTCCGGAAACGCAAAAATCCCCTGCAGGACAGGGGAAATTTGGCGGAGAGGGAGGGATTCGAACCCTCGGTGCAGGTTACCCCACACGACGGCTTAGCAAGCCGTTGCATTCGACCACTCTGCCACCTCTCCGTCTCGTGCGGCATGGTCAAGAAGGAGAAAGTATAGCTGTTTCTCCGGTTGTGTCAATCCTCTTCCAGATTCGGCCTGTCGATACGGTTCATATCCCTGCCGTGGCGGGTTAACTCCCACAGACGGCGAAGTTCCTCCCGCACATTCAGCCCGTCCAGCGCCCGTTGCGCCGCCCGCGTGGCGGTGACGGCGCCGTTTTGGTCGATGCCGAACTCCATCACAAACGCCGACGCCGCCGGGTTCGTCAGGGTAAAGAAGCGCCGGTCGTGGAGGCGCACGCGCCCGCCGTCCTCCGCTTCGACCCGGTCGGCGACAAACATCCCCTGCGAATACCAGGCAAACATCCGCCCCCCGGCGTCGCCAGCACCGGCTGGATGGCCGACGCCGGGAGCGAGTCGAAGCGGACGAAGCGCATGGGCGCGCGGGCAAAACTCGAATAGACGGCGTTATAGACGATGCCGTCGGCGTCCCGCGCCGCAATGTTCCAGGCGACATAGGTGAACATGATGGGGAGCGCCCGCACTTCCACCGCCTCGACCCCCGCCTTCGCCAGTTCCTCCCGCGCCAGCCGCACCGTCTGGCGGTTCTGCTGCCAGCCGATCAGGAGATAGACCAGGACCAACGCCAGCGCCGCCCGCCCCACCCAATCCGCCGCGACCTGGCGGCGCGGATGGCGGTGAACCACCGGGAAAGTCAGCGGATTGATGAAATAGTCGATCCGCTCCCAGCGAAGGATGCGGTTGGCGACAAACGACGATGCCGTCACCGAGGTGAGGAACAGGTCGAGTATCGGCACGATATCCCAGGAAATCCGCGCGTTGGAAAACGGCAGGAGCGGCATCGTCCCCCAACTGGTGATGAGGTCGAAAATGGTGTGGAGAGAGAGGCAGAGAAGCGCCAGCAGGCTCCACAGGAGCCAGCTCCCTTCGCGGCGCGAGATCCGGTAGCCGAGAAAACCGAGTATCGGCGCGGCCACGAGCATGGGGAAAAAGCTGTGGGTAATGCCCCGGTGATAGGCCCAGGCGTGCTCGGGCGAGATCAGGTAGGTCACCGAATCGATATCCGGGAGGGACGACGCGATCAGCGCGAACGGCGTCGCCAGGGGACCGAGGCGGCGACGGAAAAATCCGTCCGAGACCGCCGTGCCGACCAGGGCGTGTGTCAGGGTGTCCATTGTCTCCCTCGTGCGGGCCGCCTGGACGGCCTCGTAATTTTTGGCCTTATTCCCGTCACGGCATTTTCACCATGACGCTTCATCCTCCCCCAAACGTCACGCAGGCGTCAAAAACATCCGCTGCATCCCGAACGGGAGGTTGTGCCGGGGCAAGGCGGGCTGGACCTGGACGGCAGGACGTCCTGAAATCGCCTTGCCGCACAGGGTCATTCACGATTGCCCCGGCACAACCACACGCGTGCCCGCTGGTCGATGTTCTACCGCCGGGGTGACGTGTGGGGGTGCCGATGCGGACATCTGCGAAAATAAGCCCACTGCAGAGCAATCTGCCCCTATACATGAACATGTTTTACGAAAGCCGCGCCAGCGGCCTTATTCTAGTGCGTTCCCAGCCGGCGTTCGGAGGTGACGCCCGAAAACGCCCCGGCGAACGACCGCATGGCGTCGGGCGAGATCGTCACCTTCTGCCAGACGGTTATGCCCGATTCCCTGAAGATGGATTTCCAGTAGTCGTCCCGCTTCCGGTCCGACGATTCGTAATCGTGCTCGAAATACACCTCGACGATACGCGCGGCGGCGAGGAGCTTGGTGCAGATATAGCACGGCGCCAGGGTCGTGTACACGCTCGCCCCCGCCACAGCCACGCCGAGCCGCGCCGCCTGGGCGATGGCGTTCGCCTCGGCGTGGCTGGAGCGGCAGTAGTTGTATTTGTCCGCGTCGCCCGACCCCATGTGGCGGCTGTAGCAGAACGGCGTGCCGTCCGGGTTGAACGCGCCCCGGCAGTGCGGCGCGCCCGGAGGCGAGCCGTTATAGCCGGTGGCGAGAATGTGCCTGTCCTTCACCAGAATCGCGCCGGTCGGCCGCGAGTTGCAGGTGGAACGGGTGCTGATGAGTTTGGCGACGGCCATGAAATATTCGTGCCAGTCGGGACGGTCGTCGTTCACGTGCCGCTACTCCCGAAACCGCCGAGGCCCCGGGCCGTGTCGGCGTTGAATTCGTCCATCGAAATGCCGGTCAGGGTGTGCTCGGGGATGGGACGGAAGGCGATCTGGGCGATCTTCATGCCGCGCTTGAGTTCCATCATCATCTGGCCGGCGTTGTGGAGAATGACCCCGACTTCGTTGCGGTAGCCGGCGTCGATGGTGCCGGGGGTGTTCAGGACGGTGAGACCGAACTTGAGGGCATTGCCGGACCGGGGCCGGACCAGGGCCTCCCAGCCCTCCTGCATTTCCAGGAAGACGCCGGTTTTGGCCAGGAGCCGCTTGCCCGGCGCGAGGTAGATGTGTTCCTTTTCATCCTTCAGATCGTCCGGCGCGACATAACAGCGGGCGAAGAGATCGAAACACGCGTCGCCCGGGTGCGCGCGGGACGGGGTGAAGTCGGGCTCGTTGTTGTAGAGTGCGAAACGTATGTTCATAGGTCGGCGAATTCCTTTTCCAAATCGCTAAAGTAAACAGGGCAATGGGGCGTAATCTTCTGCCAAATGTCCCGGGCGAGCAGCCGTATTTTCGGATGCGCGCCGCGGGCGAGGCGCAATTTCAAAATGTGCCGCCACTCGCGGAAGTTGGCGGTGACGAAAAGCTTGGCGGCGGTGCAGGTCGGCAGCACGTCGCGGGCGTTCTGGGCCGGGACCTTGTTGTCCAGCATCGTGCGGTACGCCGTCTCGGCCGCGCGCATGGCGTCCCGCCACGCCGCCTCTTCCAGCGCCGACGTGAACAGCGGCCGCACCACCGGCATCCCTTCCTCGTACTTGATGTAGCGGGTCGAGGATTGGGTAAACGAGGCCAGCCGGTGCCGGACGATCTCGTGGGTGATGCCCCGGTCGGTCACGAGGAGGAACGTCGCGACCGCGTGCTCGAAGACGGAATCGTGGCGCCGTTCCCGCAGGCCGCCCAGGAATTTGTCCCGCCGGGCGCGGCATGCGTCGCAGTTGCCGTCGTCGCAGTCGCAGGCCATCTTGTCTTCCGAATCGTAGCAGACGCGGGCGATCCGTTCCAGCATCCTGTCGGCGTCGGGGGTGACCTGCACCAGCGTGGCCGATTGTTCGACTTCAATCATGACGTTCCTTTTTCCCGTGCGCGCCGTCCGCCAGCATTTCCCGCGCCTGGCGGATGGTGACCTCGTTCGCGCCGCTGCCGTGAATCATGCTCGCGACCTCCTGAACCCGCGCCTCGCCCGTCAGGTGTTCGACCCCGGCGCTGGTGCGCCCCTTGCGGACCGCCTTGGTGACCTTCAGGTGGTTGTCCGCATACGAGGCTATCTGCGGCAGGTGGGTGATGACGATAATCTGCCGCGACCGCGCCATCTCGTCCAGCTTCATGCCGAGTTCGCGCCCGAGGCGCGCGCCGACGCCGGCGTCGACCTCGTCCAGGAACATCAGATCGGGCCGGTACACTTCGGACAAGGCCGCCTTGATGGCCAGGACCGCCCGCGACGCCTCGCCTCCCGACACCGCCCCGGCGACCGCCGAAGGCGCTTCGCCCGGGTTGGGGCTGAGGAAGAAATTCACCCCGTCCAGGCCGCTCAGGCCGGCCGAGAGAATGTCGTCCAGCGGCATCCCCTCTTCCCACAACGGTTCGAAATCGACCAGGAACCCGGCCTGTTCCATGCCGAGGCCGGCGAGTTCGCGGTTCACCGCCTTGGCGAGTCGCTTGGCCGCGTCGCGGCGGCGGCGGCCAAGGGCGAGGCCGGCCTCGGCGACGCGCGGCAATTCCTCCGCCAAACGCGCCCGCACCTCGTCCTCGCCCGCGTCCCAGCCGGAGAGGTCTTCGATCTCCAGCAGGAGTTTGTCGCGGACCGACGGCAGAGCCGCGACCTCGCACTCGAGCCGTCTGGCCAGTGCCTTGAGCATTTCCGACCTGCCGATCATGGCGTCGAGGCGCTGCGGGTCGGCGTCGAGATCGCCGACCATGCCGGTCAGCTTGCCCAGCGCCGACTCGGCCAGTTCCATCGCCTGTTCAAGATCGGCGGCGGCTTCGGCGAGTCGCGGCGAGACGGCGGCCATTTTTTTCAGCAGCTTCCAGGCCGCGGCCAACGCGTCGACCGGACCCGGTTCGCCCGCCTCGAGCCGGGCTGCCGCCTCGGCGGCGGCGCGGACGATGCCGGCGGCGTTGGACATCTCGCGGATGTCGTCCTCCAGGGTCGCGTCTTCGGACGCGTCGTAGCCGGCGCGGTCGATATCCGCCAGTTCCTCCCGCGCCCGTTCGAGCCGGAGGCGGACGAGTTCCCGCTCCTGCCGGCCCGCCTGGAGCCGCCGCGCCAGGCCGTCGGCCTTGCGGAAGGCGGCCTGGTAGCGTTCCACCGCCGCCTCGAGCCTGCCGTAGGCGTCGAGGAGATGGACCTGGTAGGCCGGGTCGGCGAGGCGCATGTGCTCGTTCTGGGCGGCGAAATCGACCAGGGGCGCGAGGGCGCTGCGGACCGCTCCGGCGGTGACGGCCTTGCCGTTGACGCCGAGGCCGCCGCCGTCCCGGCCCCGGCGCACGCTCCGCCGGACCGTGACCCGCCCGTCCTGGTCGAGCCATGCCGCCAGTTCCGGCGACGCTGCGGCGTCGGGCCGGAAGACCGCCTCGATAACGGCTTCGTCGCAGCCGCTCCGGATGATATCGTGGCCGCCCCGGCCGCCCAGGGCCAGGCCGAGCGCCTTGGCGACCAGGCTTTTGCCCGCGCCGGTCTCGCCGGAGACGGCGTTCAGGCCGGCGGAAAAGGCGAATTCGACCTGTTCAAACAAGAGAAAATTTTGGAGACGCAAACGTTCCAGCACCAATTGCCCCGGCCAGCGCGGCCCATTGTTTACTTTATCAGTCAAAACCATAGAGTAGGTCTCAGAGCTGTCCACAGAACAGCCGCACAATTTTACGATTCGCGCTGATGTTAGGCAACCTCTAAAGATTATGATAGGCAGTGATGAGTATTTACCAGAAATTGCGCGCCCGCCTGAACCGGGCCGGCATCCACCCTTCCACCCGCAGGGGACAGAACTTTCTCCTGGACGGCAACCAGCTCCGCTTTATCACCGAGACCGGCCGGGTCGGCCCGCGGGACGTCATCCTCGAGGTCGGACCGGGGAGCGGTTTTCTCACCCGGCGGCTGGCCAAATCGGGCGGGCTGGTGCTGGGGGTTGAACTCGACCACGGCCTGCTGCCGCTGGCGCAGGAGGAGACGGCCGGGCTGCCGAACGTGTTTTATTACGAGGGGGACATCCTGGCGGGGAAAAACAGGCTGAACCCCGAGGTCGTGGCCAGGCTGGAGGAACTCCTCGCCCTCAAGAACAAGGCCCTCGCGGACGAGGGCAAGGCCGAGACGGCGGTCCTGAAAAGCGTATCCAACCTGCCGTATTCGGCCGGAACGCCGTTTGTCATGAACGCGCTCGCCTCGCCGCTTCCGTGGGAGCTCGGCGTGTTTCTCCTACAACTCGAGGTGGCGGAACGCATGGTCGCGCCGCCCGGCGGCAAGAACTACGGCGCGCTGTCCATCGCCACCGCCCTCGGGTCCGACAGTGCAATCGAGCGCACCGTCGGGCCGCGCTCGTTCTGGCCGCCGCCGAAGGTGGAGTCGGCCGTCATTGTGGTGCATTTCAAGCCGGTCGGGGAGCGGATGGCCCTGCCGTGGTACGAACTGCGCGCCGTCACCAACGCCGTTTTCGGCTCGCGGCGGAAGATCCTCAAAAACGCCCTGAAAGGCCTGTTCCCCGACCGGGACATCGCCGCCATGCTGACAGCGCTCGGCATCAGCCCCGATTGCCGGGGCGAGACGATGACCCCGGAGCAATTCCTCCGCATCGCCCAGGAAGTGGCGGCCGACAAGGACGGCGCGACCCGAAAGTAACACTCATGGCGGCGGGATAGTCCCGGCCACGGCCTCACTCATCATCAGGGGACCGGGGTCGTGATCGGCCCGGTGTTTTTCGGCGCGTTGGTGCGGTCGCGGGGCGCGGTGCCGGGATAGTCGCCGGTGGTACGGTGCTTGCCGCGCCGCCGTATATGGCTGGCCCAATAGAGCATGGCGACGACCAGGACCACGGCGAGGACGGCCAGGACAATCATCCCGGTGCGGTTGTTGTCGAAGGCGTACCGGAGCGGCGTGGCCAGTTGCGCGTTCAGGGGCGGAATGGGCGGCGGGACGACGTCCGCGCCGTCGACAACTTCGGCGGCAAAGGCGGGGCCGACACAGGCGATGAGGGCCAGGGCCGCCGCGAGAGCAGGTTTTTTCATACCAGGCCTTTCGGCTGACAGCGTCGAGCGGTTTCTGGAAAAAACGCTCGTCCCCTCCCCTATCGCTGTCGCCTTCTCCCTTCCCTGCCGTCGCCTCCGGAAAAGTTTGGTCCGCGACGCCCCGGTGGTATAATGGCGGGGTTGCCAGTTTTTTTGCCCACAAGGAGAGAAGCCCATGAGTACCGCCCTGCCCCTGAGCCAGTTCCATGCCGATCCGGCGAAATGCACCGCCTGCGGCCAGTGCGTCCTCGACTGCCCCGCCCACATCATCCATGTCGTCGACGGCGTGGCCACGGTCAAGCCGGAGGACGACGCCGAGTGCATCGGCTGCCAGCACTGCCTGGCGATTTGCCCCTATGCGGCCGTGTCTGTCGTCGGGAAAAAACCCGAGGATTCGCTGCCGACCGGGACCTGCGACCCGGAGGCCCTCGACCGTTTGATCCGCTCCCGCCGGTCGGTGCGCCAGTTCACGCCCGGTGTGGTCGATCCCGCGTTACTGAACCAGATTTTGGAGACGGTGTCGCACGCGCCGACCGGCGTGAATATGCGCGACCTTCTCTTTACCGTCGTCCACGCGCCGGAAGCGATGGATGCGTTGCGGGATAAACTCTATTCCACCCTTATCGAAAAGGCCGCGTCCATCCCGCCCGACTACGCCTGGCTGGTCGAGAGAGCGAAGCTGTGGGTGGACGAGGAGGTCGACGCCACTTTCCGCACCGCGCCGCACCTTTTAGTCGTCACCGCCGGTCCGGAACAGGTGTGCAAGGTGGCGGACTGCGTTATCGCGCTGTCGTATTTCGACCTCTATGCCCAGGCGAACGGCATCGGCACCACCTGGTGCGGCATGATGGAAGGGATACTGCGGTGGTTTCCCGAATCGCGGTCGTGGCTGGGCATTCCGGACAACCATGAGATCGGCTATGCCATGCTGTTCGGCCCGCAGGGGGTGCGGTATCCGCGCACGGCGCAGCATGACGCGGCGGCAATACGGTTTGTGGAAAAAGTGTAAGGAAAATTCCGGGGATTACCCTGCTCCCCCGCCCCCGGAGGGGAAAGGGTTGGGGGTGAGGGGTCTTTCAATCGGTTTTTCCCTGTGCCACAGAGA
>JAJQBO010000040.1 GCA_021203245.1 Planctomycetaceae bacterium | reverse complement strand
TTGATAACGGGATAGACTCTAAGTCATTATTTGATAAGATAGAAAAAGGCCAAACATGAGAAGCCGGACCCGATTCGGGTCCGGCTCAGACAGCGCAATCTACTTGAAGGAGGTTCTCTTACGGTACTGCAAAATCGTCACATTTAGTTCGACGCAATCTGGATCTTGCGGCTGGCGGGCTTAACCTTGGGCAGGGTAATCCGCAGCACGCCGTTTTTCAATGTCGCGACAATATTGTCCTTGTCGATGTCTTCGGACAGGGCAAAGGTGCGCCGGTATTCGCCAACCCCGTATTCGGAATAAATCAACTTCTTGCCGGCGATGACGCCGTCGGCCGGGACCGCAATCAGGGTAAGGATATTCTTTTCGAGGTTGAGGTCGACCCCGCCCTCGGCAACGCCGGGGACGTCGGCGACGATGTGGATCTCGCTCTCGCTGTCAATCAGGTCCACGGCAGGGACGTAGGCGCGCCGAGGCGCCTTGCTTTCCTCGCGCTCGACCTGCTGAACCTGCTGGGCTTCGGCGCAGCCGCAGCCGCTCTTTTCGACCTGGTTCTGATTTTCCATGTGTTCCATGGTTTTCTCCTTTATATAAATCGTTCTTATAAAATACGTTGAATTACTCGGCGCGGATGGCGATCTTGCGGGGCTTGTCGTTTTCCGCGCGGGGAAGCGCTATTTCCAGGACGCCGTTGGCCAGCTTGGCTTCGACCTTGCCGGCATCGACGGCAAAGGGAAGCGAGAAGCTGCGCTGGAAAGAGGCGGCAGCGCGCTCGCGGCGAACAAAGCGGCCTTCCTGGGCTTCTTCCTTGCGTTCGCCAGAGACGGTCACCTGCTTGCCGGAGACGGTAATCTCGAGATTATCGAGGCCGATTCCCGGCAGTTCGCTGGTCAGCACCGCGCCGTTGTCGTCAGCCCACATATTGAATGCGGGAGCGGCGGCCACAGGGCGAACAAAGGAATCAAATGCGTCGGTCATGACGCGGTTGAACATCGCCATAGGGTTACTAAACGTAGCATTCCTGCGGACGGCATTCATTCTCGGAAAGAACATGGGAACTCCTTTCATGCTATAATTATTAATCGTTATTCGAGTCAAAACTCTTTTTCGAGACGATAGATTAGTAAGCAATGCGGTTGCCAGTTTTTATCGGCCGGTGGATGGTATTTTTATAATTCATTATTATAACAATATTTATAAGTTACTATCCTGCAATTCAGCGGGTTCACAATGAGTCAGACGCTTTGTGAACCGTGTCAAAATGCCAGGGTAATGTGGCAATATGTCAAAAAGGCGTGGTTCGTGGTGCAGCATATTTCTCGGTAATTATATTGTGATGATATCTTGGATGTCGCAGCCTACCGGAAAGCCTTCCGATCGAAATTGCGGACCCGAACGGTCATTGGTCCGAGTAGGAATGGGATGTCCGCGCCGGAAGTATCGTGACGAGTCAACCCGCGCGGTTTGTAACGGATTATCACCGAAAAGAATTGAAAGGAATCACCCCCCTGCGGGTAATTCCCTTGTATTGTGTATTACCGGACGCAAGAAGCAGACAGGAGTGCTGCCGCATGAGCCAGGACGACGAACTGAGCCGGAGGGATTTCCTATCGTGGGTGGCAGCCGCTGCCGCGCTCCTGGCCCTGCCCGGATGCGAACCGGCAACCCCGCAGGCTTCCGCCCCGGCCCGCAGGAGCCGACCCGTTGGCGCGTATGCTTCGCCCGTTGTCGGAAACGTCAGCGAGGGGGCGTATTACGTCTATTCCGACCCGCCGCCGGGGGTGAATCCGTCCTCTATTACGGTGCCCCATCCCGGCTATGGCCAACCCACCATCGTTCAGGCAGCTTATACCGCCCCTGCCCAGCCGACCTACCGGGTGCAGCAGACGCGGCCGGGAGCGCCGCGGCAGGCCCGCATCGTCCAGTCGCGCGGCAAGGTCACGGCCGTGTCGCGGAATTCATGGGGAGCCACCGCCGCCGTGCCGGCGAAAATGAAAATGATGAACGGGGTGAAGCGCATCACCATCCACCACGAAGGCAGTGCCAAGCCGAACAACGACACCGCGCCGACCCAGGTTGCGGCAACCCTGCGGCTTATTCAGAGTCAGCACCGCAAACGCATGGGCGCGGGCGACATCGGCTACCATTTTATCATCGACAGGACCGGGGTCATTTGGCAGGGACGGGACTGGAACTACCAGGGCGCGCATACGTCGGGCGCGAACTCGAACAACCTTGGCGTGATGCTGCTCGGCAATTTTGAAATCCAACAACCGACCGCGCAGCAGATCCAGTCGTTGAACGCGCTGGTGGCGTCGCTGGTCCGAAAATACGGCCTGAATCCGGCCACCGACATCTTCGGCCACAGCGACTTCTGCAATACCGCCTGCCCCGGTAAGCATCTGAAAGGCCAGGTGCAGATGCTGCGGCGCTTGCGGTAAAAGGGATTCGTTGTATCGGAACGTTCCGATTTTCGCAGTTTTCGGATGGCAGGAGGCGTTTTCGGGTTGACTTCACCGAAGCAATTCCTATAATTCTCCATCTTCGCACCCACGGTTTGCGAAAGCGGTACAACCTAATGGGGAGATGCCCGAGCGGCCAAAGGGAACAGACTGTAAATCTGTCGTGTTCGCACTACGATGGTTCGAATCCATCTCTCCCCACCATTTTTACATCTGCCGTAACTCTTCGGGGTTACGGTTTTTTGTTATACCCGCCGTCTCCAGTTATCCCTTGAAATATTCTGCCGCTCTTGGCCAGGAAATGCCAGGAAATGCCAGGAAAAGCCACCTATTTACTACCATAGTTACTACCATAAATTTTGGGGCGGTTCATGCCTCCTTGGCGATGCCATCCGAATCATCTGTTTTCGCTGCTGCCGTTATCGCCGGGAGCTTGTCCAATGCGCCGACTCGGCTCTCCAAGCTGGTGTGGGTGTATATCCCCATCGTCAAGGTGATGGTCGAATGTCTCATGAGATCCTGAAGGCCAACCGGCTTGATGCTTAAGCTAGCGAAAGTTGCTTTTGCTTGATCTACGTATCTCCAAAGTCTAACGGGTTGACCTGACGGATAGAACCACCCCTCGCGGAAAGCAAGAAATGATATGCCTTTCCGAGCAATGGCGAACAGTCCAAACGGATTGGACCGATACCGGAAACAAAGACACCATATACTGTCCCGAGCAGTGGAAAGGGGTGCGATCCGTTAGCACCCCTCGCGGAACTCAAGAAATGGCGTGCCTTTCCGAGCAGGGCCTGTATTTCTACCTCGGCCGCTGTGACAAACCCGCCGCTCTACAATACCAGATGTGGGCCGTGGGCGGTGTTGTGGTGTCGATCCATGAATTTAGCGGAAATAATGATGCTGGAAGACGAGGTACTATTTCGGAGTTATGTGATTAGGGTGTGTCGTCACAATATTTTCAGCCAACGACAGACACACCGAATATAAAT
>JAJQBO010000180.1 GCA_021203245.1 Planctomycetaceae bacterium | reverse complement strand
GGCTCAGTACCGTCTACCCGTTTCATTTGTTCACGGAGTTTCTTAAAATGCTTTAGTGGACGTATTGAGACGGTAGGATGAAGTTAAAACAAAATCCGCCAAGGCGTTATGGCCGTTGGAGGATTTTAAGCACAATTGGGTTCAAATTCAAAACTGTTTTGCGGATTGGACGGTGCGTCGCCTTTCGCCAGTGCGATTCGTGATGCGTTGGTGGAGGTGGCCTTTTACAATTCTTCCGCCCTTTTCTTCAAAGCCGCGACGTGCCGGTGTAACGTACTACGCACCGCCTCCCGTCCGGTGACCATTTCGGCAAAGTTCGATTCGATTCGATTGCCCAAACCCGCTTCGTAGAGGTCGACGCCGAATATCGCCGCGTTCGAGAGAATTGGCCGCAGGTGCTTGCCAAACGGTCCCGTATCACCCAAGCGGATCGACGCCACATGACGCGATAGTTCCGCCAGCATGGGGTCGGGGCTGGGAGTAAAGGGTTCGCCCTTGTCGTCGACGCCCATAAGGTACCGGCACCACGCGGCGATGGCCAGGGGGATGATTTTCAAGGAGCCGGTGCCGGGCCCGCGCATATAGGCGAGAATGGTCTGGCCGAAGCGGGACGGGAACTTCTGCGAACAGTCGAGGGCAATCCGCTGCGGCGTGTCAGGAACGAAGGGATTGGGGAAGCGGACGGTCAGGACCTCGTCCAAAAAGGCGCGCGGATTGACGATGCCCGGATCGACCACCACCGACAGGCCTTCCTCATAGCCGAGGATTTCCACCATGCGGCGAAGGTCGGAATCTTCCATTTCCGTGCTGATGCGGGTAAAGCCGAGGAGGCTGCCGAATATGGCCAGGGCCAGATGGAGGCAGTTCAGGCAGGTGGAGACCTTCATTTTCTCCACCTTGTCGACCGTTTCGCCGTCGGTGAAAATTACGCCCGCCTTGTCCAACGGCGGCCGGCCGTTGGGGAAGCGGTCGTCGATGACGAGATAGGCCGCTTTTTCCGCATTGACGAAGGGTGCGACATACGTGCCCTTGGCAGTAACCACCGGCTCGGCGTCCTCGAAGCCGCCATCAATAAGCAGTTGTTTGACGCCGGCGTCCGGGCGCGGCGTTATCTTGTCGATCATGGTGCAGGGGAAGGCGACTCGGCCGGACGGCCCGACATACTCCCGGAAGCCCGCGTCCGCCGTTCCGTTCGCCTCCCACGCGTCGGCGTAGGCACGAATTGAAGCCGCAAGGTTGTCGCCGTTGTGGGAATAATTATCCATGCTCACCAGCGCGACGGGATGCCCGCCCGATCGGTAGCGGTGATGGAGAAGGGCCGCGACCTTGCCCATATAACTCGTCGGCGCATCCGGTCCGTTGGCGAAATCGGCGAGAACCGCCGGAGCCGTGCCGTCGTCGGGGCCGAGCAGGCTGTAGCCCTTTTCCGTAATGGTGAAGGAGACCATCTGCAGGCTCGGATTAGCGAAGATCTCCCGCAGCCGGGCGAAGTCGGGATGGGCGGGGTTCGCTTTCAACGCCTCGGTCATGGAGGCGACGACGGTTTTTTCTATCGTGCCGTCGGCGTTCAGTGTGACGGTAAGACTGAGGTTGTCGTGCGGGGTAAACACCGCGTCGATGATTTCCTCGTCATAGCCTTCGGCGACGATGATGCCGGTGTCGTCGTCTCCCGCATCCAGCAGGGTCTGTTGCAGGGTGGCGGGGTAGGCGCGGAAAATATTGCCTGCGCCGAAATGCACCCATTTCGGCCGTTGCCGGGTGGCGTCGGCCACTTTTTTCCTGTCGAAACGCGGCAGGACAAAACCCGCGTCCGTCCATGCCGCACTGTCGCACAAGCCGTTTTCGGTTAGTTTCATCCGTTATTCCTCTTCCATGACAATGACCGCCTTGACCACGTCTCCGGGATTGCCGACGCAGGTGGCGAAGGCGCGCTGCGTTTCCCCGAAGGGGAAGCGGTGGGAGACGATACGGCCCACGTCGATACGGCCGCAGGCGACGGCGTCGATGGCTGTTTGAAAATTATTGCGGTAGCGGTATATTGTCCGCAGTTCGCCTTCCTTGTACATGAGATCCATGAACGGAAACGGCGTGTCGCCATTCACATTGCCGACCAGCACGATGACGCCGCCACGCCGCAGCAATCCTGGCGTCGACGCGGCCGTCTGGCGGCTGCCCGCCGTTTCGAAAACGATGTCCGCGCCTTCGCCGTTTGTCAGCGCCGAAACCGCCGCCTGAACATCTGTCGCGCCGGCGTTCAGCGCGTGATCCGCTCCCAGTTCGAGCGCCTTGGCCAGCCGTTTTTCCTGGACGTCCGAGACGATGATCGTCGACGCGCCCATGGCCCGGCAGGCCAGGAGCGTCGTCAAGCCGATGCAGCCCGCGCCGACGATGGCTACGGTCGTGCCAAGGCCGACGCCGCCCCGTTCCGCCGCCGAAAGACCGACCGCCAGCGGTTCGATGAGCGCGCCTGTTTGGGTGTCAACCAAATCGGGGAGGGGATACGCCAGGTGTGCCGGAATAACGGCGTACCGCCGCAGCATGCCGCCATGGGGCGGGGTCGAGGGAAAGACGACATTGGGACAGAGGTTGTACCGCCCCGACCGGCAGTAGGCGCAGCGGCCGCAGGTGATCTGCGGCTCAAAGGTCACCCGGTCGCCGACGGCCGGACGCGCCACGCCTTCGCCCGTCGCCGCAACCGTCCCGCTGCACTCGTGGCCGAGAACGAAGGGAAGATCGAAGGGCTTGCCTTTCCGTTCGCCCGAGGCGAAAAAATGGGCGTCCGAGCCGCAGATGCCGACATACTCCACCTTCGGGAGAATCTCGCCCGGGCCCGGTTCGGGCCGGGGGATGTCCTGTATGACAATCGTCCCAACGGCTGTCATAAATGCCGCCGCATTTCTGTCCGACATGCCGTTCCTCACTTCGAATAAAACGCGACGCAGCGAATCGGGCTGCCCGAGCCGTTGACGATTTTCAGGGGCAGGGCGCAGAAGAAGACCCGGGGCGGCAGCTCCGTCAGCTTCACCAACCCCTCCATGATAAGGATGCCGTTGGGGAGGAAATACTTCTCGTGGCCGAATGAATAGCCTTCGTCAAAGTCCTTAATGGGCTGGTCGAGCGATATGGTGTCGGAGCCGGCGGCGCGGATGCCGCGCTTATAAAACATCTCGATAACCGCTTCGTCGAGGCCGGGTGAGTTGTAGGTGTAGTCCTTCCACGTCTTGTCGTTTTTGGCGTGGCTGTCCCAGCCGTAGGCGAAGAGGGCGATTTCATCCTTCCCGACGGCGTCTCCCATCTCTTCTTCGAGCTTGAGCACCTGGTCGGCGGTGATACGCACGCCTGGCGCGGGGTCCAGCTTGTACAGGGGATAGACCACGGCCGGCGCAATCAATTTGGTCGCCGGGACGGTGTCGATGGTGTGGTCCATCATGGTGGCGTGGATATGGGCCGGCGCGTCGACATGGGAGCCGATGTGCTCGGGCATGAAGACGGTTTGACAGTAGTAGCCGTCGTGCTCGTGGGTGACGGTCGGGTTGACGACCAGCGGCGGATGCGTGGGCCAGCGGGGAATGCCGTTTTCAAGAAGCGGCGACAGGTCGCGCCATTCCATCCCGGAAAGGATTTAGTGCAGGGCCGCCACAGTGTTTTCGGATGTCATTGTCGTTTTCTCCCAAAGACGGATCAGGCGCGGCCGGTGACGCGCTGCAGAATCACGGCGAAGATGATGATGACGCCCTTGACGATAGCCTGCGGGTAGGAAGGAATACCCATCAGGTTCATGACATTGTTGATAAGCCCGAGGCAGATGACGCCGCCCAAGGTGCGGACGACGGTGCCTTTGCCGCCGCTCAGGCTGGCCCCGCCGATGACGGCGGCGGCGATGGCGTCCAGTTCCATGCCGTTGCCGACAAGGGGAGAACCGATGGCGGTGCGGGCGGCGATGATGATGCCGCCGAGGGCGGAGAGGAATCCGGAAATGCCGAACACCGACATCTTATACAATTGCGCCCTGATGCCGGCCAGGTGGACGACCGATTCGTTCGAGCCGATAGCCATGACGATGCGGCCGTACGGGGTGAAATTCTGCACAAAGGTAAAAATCAGCACCACGGCGGCGGCGATGACCATCACGGCGGAAATGGGGCCGAAGCGGAGCGAACCGAGATCGTCAAGCTGGTTCAGGGGCGGAATGATGGGGGAGCCGTTCGAGACGATGAAAGCGATGCCGATGCCTATCGTTTGCATGGCTAGCGAAGCGATGAAGGGGGCGATTTTGCCGTAGGATGCGAGGAGACCGGTCGTCAGCCCCATCGCCAGGCCGATGCCCAAGGTCAGAAGAATGGCCGGTAACAGGCCCATGTGAAAGCACAGGGTCGCCACCACCACACTGCCGACCGCCGCCACCGCGCCCACCGACAGGTCAATGCCGCCGATGAGGATGACCATGAGCATGCCGATGGCGATGACGGTGGGGGCGGAAAGCTGGTTGCAGATGTTCAGGATGTTCCGCTGGGTGAAAAATTTGTCGGAGAGGATGCTTGAAATCCCCACCAGCACCACCAGCATGAACACCACGTTGTAATCGGTCAAAACCTGCAGAAAGGATCGGGACCTGCGGCCGCCGGACGGTTCCACACTCATCCTTGTACCCCCATTGCCAGACTGATCATGTTGTTTTCGGTCAAATCGTCCTTGGCGAGCTCGCCCATGACTGAGCCGCCGCGCATGACTAAGACCCGGTCGCAGATGCCGATGAGCTCGAGCATCTCCGACGACACGACGACCACCGCCATGCCTTTTTCCGCCATTTCATTGATGATTTGGTAAATTTCCACCTTGGCGCCGACATCGACGCCCCTGGTGGGCTCGTCGAGGATGATGCATTTGCAGTTGGCGGCGATCCATTTGGCAAAGGATACCTTTTGCTGGTTGCCGCCCGAAAGGGTCGAGACGTCGTCCTCCATCGAGCCGAGCTTGATGGAGAGAAAACGGACGAGGCGGTCGACCAGTTCCTTTTCCCGCTTGCGGCTGATGGTGTGAAAACGCGTCGTCACCTGGCGCATGCTGGCGAGGGTGGCGTTGATGCGGATGGGCATTTCGAGAATAATGCCCTGGCGCTTCCGGTCCTCGGGAAGAAAGCCGATGCCGGCGCGGATGGCGTCGGTTGTCGAACGGATGGCGAGCCGCTTCCCGTTGAGGACGATCTCGCCCGCGTCCATACGGTCGGCGCCGTAAATGAGACGCATCGTTTCGGTGCGCCCCGCGCCGACCAGACCGCTGAAGCCGAGGACCTCGCCGGCCCGGACGGTAAAGGAGACATCATTGACGACGGGGGCGCGCCGCAGGTTGTGCACTTCCAGAACCGTTTCGCCGATGGTGGCGTGCCGGGTGGGAAAGAGGTTGCTGAGTTCTCGTCCGACCATCATATTGATCAGCCGGTCGATGGTGCTGCCGGCGACGGACACGGTATCGACGTATTCGCCGTCCTTGAAGACCGTGATGTCGCTGCACAGTTCGAACAATTCTTCCAGCCGGTGCGAGATATACACTATCGTCACGCCTTGGGTCTGCAGATCGCGAAGCAGGCCGAAGAGCTTTTCTTTTTCACGGAAGGTCAGGACGGCGGTCGGTTCGTCGAGAATCAGCACCTTTGAGTCCCGGGAAAGGGCTTTGCAAATCTCAACCACCTGCTGATACGCCACCTTGAGGTCGCCCACGCGATCGTCGGGCCGGATATCGGTAAAGCCGAGGCGAGCGAGCAATTCCGCCGCCTTGGCGTTGAGGTCGCGCCAATGGATAAAACCCTTGCCGCCGGCCAGCCGGTCGATAAAGATGTTCTCCGCCACGGTGAGATCGGGCGCGAGAACGTATTCCTGATAAATGATGGCGACACCACGATCAATGGCGTCGCGGGGCGACTGAATGTCGACTGCGCGGCCATCCAGCCGTATTTCGCCGGCGTCCTTCGTCTCGGCGCCGGCGACGATGCGCATCAGGGTCGACTTGCCCGCGCCGTTCTCGCCGATAAGCGCGTGGATAGCGCCCTTTTTAACCTGGAGTGAAACATTCTTGAGGGCGCGCACACCGGCGAACGACTTGCTCACCCCCACCGCTTCCAAGGCATACATGCCTGAACATCCTCCTCGTCACGATGATAATCCTGTATGGCCTTTTCCCTTGCCCGACACCGTATTTTCACCAATATGAGCCATGCTCCCCCAAACGTCACCCCGGCGGGAAAAACGTGAGCCGCATCCCTAACGGGAAGTTGCGCCGGGGCAGGCGGGCTGAACCTGGACAGGGTCATTCGCGCCTTGCCCCGGCACAACCACACGCGTGCCCGCTGGTCGACGCTCCACCGCCGGGGTGACGGGTGGGGGTGCCGATGTGGACGTTTGCAGAATTTTCCCTTTACCTATCGAGGTAAAGTTAACAGTGAAGGCCAAACATAACGGGCGCCCGCGACGCGTCCCGCGCCACGGGCGCCCCTAGTCCATTAAAACTCGGAGGTCGGGTCGTAGTATTCGTCCACGTTGTCCTTAGTCATCAGGATGGCGGGGGTGAGAATCTTTTCCGGCAGATCCTGTTCGCCGTCGACCAGCACGCGCTTGGCGGTCTGGATAGCGAGCGCGCCGACCACCCTGGGGTTGTTCTGGCCGCAGGAGGCGATATCGCCGTCCTTAATCAGTTTGAGGGTGGAGGTCATGCCGTCGGCAACGGCACAGAGCATGATCTGTCCCTGAAGGCCGTGGTTCTTGACGGCGCGAAGCGCGCCCTGGGCCATCGGGTCGTTTTCGGAGATGAGCAGATTTGCGTCGGAATGGGCGACCAGCATGTCTTCCATCGCCTTCATGCCGCCCGTTTCGCTGAAGTCGCCGAATGCCTGCATCGCCACCTCGAAGTCGGATCGTTCGTCATAGAAGCGGCCGCGGTCCACAAGCTGCTGTTCGAGGACAAGGGCGTGCTGGTAGAGTTCTTCGACAGGCACTTCGACGCCTTCCTTCTCGCGGATGCGGGTCTGCATCAGGCCGGTCCAAAAGCCGTTGCGGCGCTTTTGCGCTTCGGTGTTACCCTTTTGCCCGCTCATGGCCAGGGCCTTGATGCGGGTGTTCTTGTCGAACTGCGCGCCAGCCCATTGGCCGCCGACGACGCCCAGGTTCAGGTTGTTGGAAAGGACGGTGGTCAGAACCTTGGCGGCGGGATTGACGCCGTTGTCCACGGCGATAACGGGAATGCCTTCACGGACGGCACGGTTGATGCCGGACATGACGCCGCTCGGGTCGACGCAGTCGACCAGGATCAAATCCACTTCCTTGGCGATAAAATCTTCGAAGCCGGCCAATTCCTTTGCCGTGTCAAAACCGGAATCGATGTAGGTGAAATCCCATCCCAATTTTTCCGCTTCTTTTTGTGCCGAGTCCACCAACACCTTATAGAACGAGTTGGACATGGTGGCATTGATCCAGCCTACGGTGACCTTTTTTTCTCCCGCAAATGCAGGGCAAAAGCCTGCCAAAACCAAGACACAAATAAGTGCGACAATACCGACTCTGCCTGTACCGAATACTTTGCCATTTTGCATGTTTTCTTCTCCTAAATCGTGGATGACGGTCCGGGATAGACCCTATAGCCATCAGCAGGGATTACGACCCATGGAACCACTGGTTCGGCACGTATATAAATGAGCTTTTCGTGGGACGAGATTATACAATACCATCAAGTAATCACTAGTCAAGCAATATAATCATAAAAAGTGATTTTTAGAAAAAATAAAATGATTGGAAAAAAACTGTGATGAGATTAAAAATGATTGCAAAGTGATTGAAATAGACTTTTTTTTATTGCTGAAAGTGATTTCAAGCGTATAATACGGATGGTGGATTGAAGGCTTCTTCTGTTTTTTTCGCCAAACCGAACCGTAATGATTCATGCGGACGTCGCTGAGGGCCTGGGTGTGAAAAGCGAAGAGCGGCAAAAACTCATAATGGATCTCCTGGCTGAGCAGAAGTTTCTGCGCACCAGTGAGATTATTGAGCGCCTGCCGTCGTCACCGGCCACAATCCGCCGCGACCTGGTGATGATGGAGCAGGAGGGTCTTATCCGCAAGGCGCGGGGTAAGGTTTTTTTGCTGGCCCCCAACCGTGTCCCTGATTTTGATCTGCGCGGACTGCTTTATGACGAGGAAAAAAGCGCTATCGGCCGCGCCGCCGCCACCTTGGTGAAAGAGGGCGATTCCATCATTATCGACTCGGGCACCACCGCGTTGGCTTTGGCCAGCCAGCTTCGCCATTACAAGCGCCTTTCCGTCGTCACCAATTCCATACCCGCCGCCTATGTGTTCAACGGCACCGATGTCACCACCTTCGTGTGCGGCGGAATGGTGCACGACATGGCCCTGGTGGATCACGACGCACTGGCATATTTCGCCGCCCGGCGGGTCGGCAAGGCATTTTTGGGCGCGACCGGCGTCCGCGGCATCGAAGGCCTGACCGTCTCATCCTCCTATCAGTATGCGGTCAAGCGCCGCATGATCGAGTCCGCCGAAGAGGCGTATGTGTTGATCGATTCGAGCAAGTTTAACCTGCGCGGCGTGAGTATGTTTGTCGACTTCGCCGACCTCACCGGATTGGTTACCTCAAGGCCGATCACCAATCCACGCCTGCTGGAGAGGCTTGACAAACTCAACCTGAAGATACTGTACGCCGACCCGCCGACTTCTGTTTAACGATGCGGTGGCGGGCGTTCTTCCATAGACAGTACCGCGAATTTCCCCAAATGAGCAACCGTGGATGGGCGCGATCACGAGCATGATCGCGCCGGATGCAGGCTTGTCTCCCGGGATGGGCCCGGGCGAAGCCGACATGAACTTCTTTACCCCTTGTCTTTTGCAAGACGGCCGCCCGCACGGCCGCGCACCCACACGCATCCCCATTCGGGGATGTCAGGAGAAAACGGATGAAGTACTTTTTGGACAGTGCAAAACTCGACGAAATCGAAGAAGCGTACGAGACCTTCGGAATTGACGGCATCACCACCAATCCCCGTCACGTTCAGGCCAGCGGCAAGTCCATCATGGACGCGATTGAAGGGATGGCAAAATGGGCCGAAGGGAAGAAACTGACGGACTACCGGCGCTTTCCCATCTCGGTCGAGATTAACCCGCACCTCGAAAAAGCCGACGACATGATTCGCGAGGCGAAGCGAATCGCTTCCATTAGTAAAAACTTCGTTATCAAAATTCCCTGCAACCCGGCCGGCATCACCGCCGCGCGGGCATTGGAACGGGACGGCGTCCGCACCAACGTCACCCTGGTCTTTGTCCCGACCCAAGCCCTGCTGGCCGCCAAGAACAAGGCGCTCTTTGTCTCGCCCTTTGTCGGCTGGAAAGAAGCGAACGGCGAAGACACCCAGACGTATATCCGCCAGATCGTGGACATCTACCGCAACTACGCCTTCGAAACGGAGATAATCTGCGCGTCGGTGCGGAGCGGCAAACAAATCGTCGACTGCGCCGTCGCCGGAGCGCATATCGCGACCGCCGGTTTGCAGGTGTACAAGGATTCAATTACCCACCCCTACACGCGCGACGGGCTGGACGTTTTTTGCGACGCATGGGACAAGACGAAGCAGTAGCACAACGAGAAGGAGGTACCTGCCATGCGGTTCGGCATAAACACACTGGACGATCTGGATGTCGACGGCAAAACCGTCCTCTGCCGCGTCGACATCAACCAGCCGGTCGACCGGGAACGGGGGGGTGCTGAAAGACACCACCCGCATCCGCGCCTGTATCCCGACGCTGCGGGAGCTCGTCTCCCGCCGGGCGCGGTTGGTGCTGCTTGCGCACCAGGGAAGCGATATCGAGTACAAGAATTTCTACACCACCGAGCCGCACGCGGCGGTATTGTCGGAATTTCTCGGCCAGCCGGTGCGCTTTGTCGACGACGTCTGCGGCCCGGCCGCCCGGGAGGCGATTACGAGCCTCGCTCCCGGCGACGTTCTTCTGCTGGATAATGTCCGTTTCGTGGCGGAAGAACAGACGCTGTTTGAACTCAAGTTACGCCTCAGCCACGCGGAGCAGGCGCAAACCCTCCTGGTCCGAAAGCTGGCCCCCCTTGCCGATTGCTACGTCTGCGACGCATTTGCCGCCGCCCACCGCGACCAGCCCTCGCTGTGCGGTTTCGAGCAGGTGCTTCCGTCCGCCATGGGCAGGCTGTTCGAGGAGGAGTTTTGCGTCATCGCCGGGCTAATGGAGGCGCCGAAACGGCCAAGCGTCTTTGTCCTCGGCGGCGCGAAAATAGACGATGCCTTCCGCATGATGCGGACGGTCCTGTCGAACGGCGTCGCCGACCTGGTGGTGGCCGGCGGTCTGGTCGGGGAAGTGTTGCTCTGGGCCGCCGGCGGCGACATCGGTGCGGCGGCACGTGATTTTATCGTTACGCTGGGCTTTGAAGGCCTGGTGGCCGAGGCCCGGATTCTTCTGGCTGGTTTTTCAGGGAAATTTTTGTTACCGGAAGATTTGGCCTTTGTCTCGGACGGCGTTCGACACGAGTGTCCGGTAGGCAACGTGCCGGGTGGCGAGTTGGTTGTCGACATCGGCCGGGCGACGGCAGAGCGTTTTGCCCAGGCCATTCGCACGGCTAAAACGGTCTTTGTCAACGGACCTATGGGGGTTTTTGAAAAGGCGCCCAGCGAAGACGGCACCCGAATTGTCTGGGACGCCCTTGGGGACACCGACGCGTATACGGTAGTGGGCGGCGGCGACAGCATCGCCGCCACCAACAAGTACGGCAAAGCCGATTCGGTCGATTACATTTGTACCGGCGGCGGCGCGCTGATTCGCTTCTTAAGTGGCGAGGAACTGCCGGTCGTCAAGGCATTGCGCCACGGATCGCACGGGAATGTGGGAAATAAACCAGAGGAGAAGGACCATGATTAAAGTAGGTGTCGCCGGGTACGGCGTCATCGGCCAGCGTCTCGCCGACGGCGTCGCGTTGCAGAAGGATATGGAACTGGTGGGGGTGGCGGACCTCGCGCCCACGCTGTCCATACGCGCCTTGCGCGAACGGGGCATGCCATACCCGTTGTATTTGGTCGACGGCGCCGATGCGACGAAGTTCGCCGATCTGGACATCCCGGTTTCCGGAACCTTCGCCGACCTGATCGGCAAGGTCGATGTCATGCTCGATTCCTCGCCGGGTGGCGTCGGCGCGAAGAACAAAGCCTTGTATGAAAAAGCTGGAGTGAAGGCGGTTTTTCAGGGCGGCGAGAATAATTCCGTCGCCGACGTGTTTTTTCACGGCTATGCGAATTACGAAAAGGGACTGGGCGCGGACTATCTCAAATTGACCAGTTGCAACACCACCGGTCTTATCCGCTCCGTCGACTGCCTTGATCGCGCTTTTGGCGTGGACCGCGTTGCCATCACCATTATCCGTCGCGTCGCCGATCCGGGCGATTACCACCGCGGCCTCACCAATGCATTGCAAATGGACAAGGCCCCGTCGCATCAGGCGGTCGACCTCATGACCATCATGCCCCACGTCGAGGCGACGGGCATCCTCGTTCACACGCCCGTCACCCACGGCCATATCATCACCGTCGTCGCCCACGGCAAGAACGGCCGCATCACCCGTGACCAGGCGCTTGGCGCCTTCAAGGCCCACGACCGCATCCGCGTGGTGCGAATCGACGACGGTTTCCTCGGCAACGCCTCGTTCTTCCGCTACGCCCGCGATCTCGGTAATTCCCGGGGCGATATGTACGAGATCGGCCTGTGGGAAGACAGCCTGGTCGAGACGGGCGACAATATCATGTACGCCATCAACATCCCCCAGGAGAGCGTCACCATCCCCGAATCCATCGACGCGGTTCGCGCCGCCATGAAGATGCAGCACGACTCGGCCACCGCAACCGCCGAGACCAACAAGTACCTGAACCTGGGCAATTGGAAATCCATCAAGGGGTATTGAGTGTTCGTCAGTCACCCACGACAAAAGGAGCGTCTATGAAAAAGGCTTTCGCGACCCTGTCCCTGATTCTGTGCCTCACCGCTTCGGCGTGGTCGGGCCAGACCACCATCCGCGTCCTGATGGGCAACGCCCCCTGGACCGACGCGGCGGAAACGCTGATACCGCAGTTCGAAAAGGAAACCGGCATCAAGGTCGATTACGAGAAATACGGCGAAGATCAATTGTCGCAGAAGATCGCCGTCGAGTTCGCCTCGGGCGGCGGCGACGTGGACGTCGTCAACTTCCGCATGATGCGGGAAGGCAAGATGATGGCCCGCAACGGCTGGGTCGCCGACCTGATCCCCTACGTCAAGGACGATAAGGAATACGACATCGGCGATTACTCCCCCGCCGCCATTGAAGCCTGCATGGTCGGTGATATCCTGACCGCCATCCCCACCGTGTCCGAAACGCTGGTCGTCTACTACCGGAAGGACATCTTCGCGAAGCACGGCCTGAACCCGCCCGCCACCTTTGCGGAGCTGGAAGAGGTGGCAAAAAAGCTTACCGACCGCAAGAACGAGTTCTACGGCTTTATTTCCCGCGGGCAAAGGAGCCCCCTCATTACCCAATTGGCCGGGTATGTCTACGGCTTCGGCAGCGACTGGTACGATCGCGCCACCAACAAGTCGCTGGTGAACACCCCCGAGTTCCTCGAAGCGGTCGACTTCTACGGCAGGATGCTCCGGAATTACGGCCCCGAGGGCGTCCTCAACATGTCCTGGCCCCAGGCCATCGCCGTCTTTGCCCAAGGGAAGGGCGCAATCTACAGCGATTTCTCGTCGCAATACCGGCAACTACTCGATCCGCGTTCCTCCACCGTCGCCGACGTCACCGGCATAGCGATGTTCCCCGCCGGCCCGCGCGCCCACAAGTTCCCCTTTACCACGGGATGGGGCATCGGTATCGGCGGCAAGAGCACCAAGAAGGACGCGGCCTGGGCGTTTATTCGCTGGATGACGGATAAACAGCGGACCATGCACTTGCAGGGTGAACTCGCCGTTCCCTGCTCGCGCGGTTCAGTGTACAACGATCCGGAAGGGGTGAAGAACTTTCCCGAGGATTGGGCCAAAACTATCCGCGATTCCATGGCCCACGGCGTCTTTTACGATCGTCCCACCGTCACAGCCGTCGGTGAGGCGCGGGACATCATCGGCGAGGTCGCGGTTACCTCGATCATGGGAGGCGATTACGCCCGCTCCGCCCGCGAGGCGGATGCCAAATTTCAGGCCATACTCGATCGTGAAAACAAATAGACTCCCGTAATTTGATTCACCATGCAAGCGTGGACGGCTTACGCGGCCGTCCACGCTTTTGTTTCCGCACATGTTCAATAAGTATGGCATCCATATCAGCTTTAACGTATGGTGACCGATTAATAACACCTTTTAGGTCGTCGCAAGTTGCTTGGGGCAGGACGGACAGGAACAATTTAATTTCAGTAACTACAATAGTTCTCGAATAATATCCGAAGGTTTTGCTAGACTACGGCTCTATCGGTCAATGACATGAGGTTTGCTCCTTTTTCAAGGTGGCACCAGTGAGGCGAGTTCATTCAGAATGAAATGATATTTCCTGGTGCCTGTAGGTAACGGTTTTTGGGCCGTTCTCTGTTACCTACAATTTTACCTACATTTTGGCTGTTTGTCAACGTATTGAGGCGGTAGGTAACGGTCTGAAGGAGGTGGTGGAATAATGCTAAAACAAAATCCGCCAAGGCTTTATGGCCGTTGGCGGATTTTGACGGAAAATAAATTGGTGGTCGCTACTGGACTCGAACCAGTGACCCCTACAATGTGAGTGTAGTGCGCTACCAACTGCGCTAAGCGACCAATATTGGGGAGCGCCGGTCGGCGCGGTTATTGGTTAAAATGGTCGGGCCGAGTGGATTCGAACCACCGATCTCTTGTCCCCCAGACAAGCGCTCTACCAAGCTGAGCCACGGCCCGACGTCTTGATTTGGTACCACAGTGTCAGTACGGCATTTACCGGCAGCAAATGCGGAAAGAACAATATCGCGATTGCCCCAAAAAAGTCAAGAGCTTTCTCGCGTCTTTTCGCAAAATCCACGGCCAGTCCATCCCTCACACCTCAATGCTATATGGTCACCAGTTCGTATTCTGTGCTGCCCAGGCCCAGTTTGGCCGCGTGGTCGAGGCAGGTGTGCCAGTTGGTCGTGGGATGAACGCGGCGGAAATAGTCCGGCTCGTCGCCCTCGGCCCGTTCCAGCGCGCTGCCGCGCTGTATCGGCTGGCGCAGGACCGCCTCGGCGCAGGCCTGGTCCAATGCCACCGGGTCTCGCGACGCGAACATGCCGACGTCCGGTACGATGGGGACGTCGTTGGAAAAATGGCAATCGCACAACGGCGAGACTTCCACCACGAGGCTGACGCGGAAGTGCGGTTTTCCCGCCAGGGTCGCGGCCGCGTACTCGGCCATGCGCTTCGAGACGTCCTCCTCCGAATTGTCGCCGGTGGGGTGGATGGCATCGGTGGGGCAGACGCCGATGCACCGGCCGCATCCGACGCACAGCGCATGGTCGATGCACGCCTTCCGATTCGTGAACTTCGGGGCGTCGAAGGCGCAGGTCCGGGCGCATTTGCCGCAGCCTATGCATTTTTCCTGTTCCACCTCCGGCTTGCCGTTGTTGTGCTGCACCATCTTCCCGGCCCGGGAGCCGCTCCCCATGCCGATATTCTTGATGGCGCCGCCGATGCCGGTCAGCTCGTGGCACTTGAAGTGGTTCAGGGAGATAATCACATCGGCGTCGTGAACAGCCCTGCCGATGCGCGCCTCCTTCAGGACCTCGCCGTTCGGTATCGGCACGACCGATTCGTCGGTCCCCTTCAAGCCGTCGGCAATGATGATGTGGCAGCCGGTGGAGAAGGGCGAAAAGCCGTTCGTATAGGCCGTGTCCAGGTGGTCGAGGGCGTTTTTCCTATACCCGACGTACAGCGTATTGCAGTCGGTGAGGAAGGGCTTGCCGCCCTGGCTTTTGACCGCGTCGACAACGGTTCGGGCATAGTTGGGCCGAAGAAACGCCAAGTTGCCCATTTCGCCGAAATGGATCTTAATGGCGACGAATTTCTTGGCCATGTCGATATCGCCCAAACCGGCCGAACGGATCAGCCGTGCGAGCTTCGCCTGGCGGTTCTCTTCGTCAGAGGCGAGGAGGTTGGTAAAGTACACAGCGGGCTTGCTCATGGTTCTCCTTGTTTGCAGGGTAACGGTTCGCCCATTGTAACCATTGCGCGAGGTTTGGCAAGCCGTCTGGACATCATACTGTAGACGCCGCCTCCTCCATCGAAAGGGGCAGGGCTGGGCATGAGGGGATGGAAGAATACGCCAGGCCCGGGACGGTTTTTCCACGGATTTTCCTGTGTCCCGGCAAAAAAAGTTCTTGGGAGAGTCTCATGGACAAATTACGACGCGAACCCGCTTCGGACGAATTGCGCTGCCCTTATTGCAACCCGGAAGGCCGTGAGATCGTCGGTCCAAGCGACAACCGCCGCGTGCGACGGATGAAATGCCGCAAGTGCGACGCGGACTATTGGGAAAACCAGGCCACCGGCCTGGTCCAACTTGACGAAGACGAGGAGTAGTGTTTTTCTCTATCACCCTGTCCGAACCATATGTCAAGCCACGCCCTGTCGCTCCCGGGGCGCGGTTTTTTTTGAACACAAATTAAAGAGCATTTGTTATCGACCGATAATGATCATGTCTGTATACGGAATGTACGGCCATCAGGAGAACGGCATGATCATCGATTCCGCAAACCCTTCCATCTATCCGGGGTATTCTCACGCCACCGCTTCGAACAATTCCTCGAGCGGCGGAGCGTCGGCTCCGTCGTCGGGATCGGTAGGGGATTCAGTCACTATCTCCGACGAAGCTCGGCAATTAAGCGAATCCGCCCAGGCCAATAAATGCTCTGTCACCACGCGGTACCAGGCGGCGGGAGCGAGGCTGCGGAAATACATCAATGTCGGCCTTGGCTATGGTGAGGCAAACCTCACCGCCATGAACTTCAGCCGCAAAAATATCGGTTCGCGTATCGAAAGCATCATCAAGTCGGCGGGGATAAAACTGGATCCGTCGGAAAAGCTCGCGATCTCGGTGGACAAGGACGACAATATCGTCGTCGCCGGACTGAAGGACAAGAACAAGGCCAAGGCCATCCAGGACGCGCTTAACCAGGACAAAAAACTCGCGCGCGAGATGAAGAGCCACGTCGCTTCGGCGCGCGTGACCCAAAATGCCCAAAAGCAGGAAGAATACGAGCAATACCTGAAGGAAAGCGGCATCGACCCGGCCGAAGCCCATCCCGAAGGGCTCGACGAACTGTTTACTTCCGACACCATTCGCTCCTGGGTCGTCAACGACTACATCCTCCAGGAGGCGGGGCAGTCCCTCGATCAACTCTCTCTCGACACCGACGGAGGCGCGACCAGGATTGTCGGCGCCGGCACCAAATTGCAGGGCTTGTTCGGCGGCGATCCCGCTCTCCAGAACACCGTGATCAGCCTGCTGGAAAAAGGCAAGACCAAGTCCGATTTCCAGGTCTCGTTCGAATTCTCCAACGGTACCCTCTCCGACCCCGTCAGCCTCGAAATGGCCAAGAGCAAGATCGAGGGCGTCAAGGACAAGCTGATGGGCGGGTACAACAAGGAGAGCAGGACCTTTGAGGACGGCATAATTGACACTGTCCGCAAACAACTGAAGCAGGTCGGGGGCGAGTACGAGAAAGAGTTTATGGACGCCCTCTCCAGGGGCTTCTCCATCCGCGTCAAGCAGGGCGGCGGATTCGAAATCGTCGGCGGCGAAAACATGTCGGGCAAGCTGAAGCAGACGCTCGAATCCCTGGTCCAGCAGGCCCTGGACGCCTGGGCGGAGGAAGGGAGCACCGCCATGGACGCGGGCGGCAGAAGGGTGGCGAATTTTGCCGATGTGGCCGATACCTATATCGAGCAACACCGCTTCGAACACGGCGACGTAGACAAGCATGAACACCTGCTGGAAATCAGCTTCGGCGGCGGTCCGAGCGACAACAAGGTCGTGTCCCCTGCGGCCGACAAGGCCAAGGACGAGGAAAACAAGGAACTTTCCGCCGAACTCGGCGACGCTGTCCGGGCGATGCTGGGCGAAAGCGGCATCAATACCAGCGGCCTCGAGTTCGAGATCGACGAGACGGGCAAGATTACCGTCCTTGGCGATCCCTCGAACGCGGACGTCTCGAAGGCCCAGAGCCTTCTGGATCAGTTCTGTCAGGAAATAAAGGCCAACAGCAAGGTCGCGGACGATACCGCCAGATCCAAGGACAAGCGGGAATCGCGCACCGTGGGGCAGGAGCGGCGCGATGTTCTGCTTGGCACGGCAAAGGACGGTGACGACGATCATGTGCCCGAAGGCTTTGCCAAGCGCGATGTCGTCAATTCCGGCGACAAGGTGAAGCGCGAGGAAGAGAACCGTGAATTCGCCAAAAAAGCCAACGCAGGCGATACCAGGGCGGTGTGGGAGCGGGCCTTCCCGATGAATCAGAAAGTCGAAATCTTCTTCCTCGGCACCGTGTCCGGCGGCGTCTCCGATAGCCGCAGGCCGCAGTACTCGGTCGCGGCAGCGCAGGAAAACGGCAGAGGCGCGTCCGGCGCCAGGGCGACCGCCATGCAGAAGTATATCGAACTCCTGAACGGTATGAACGGGTTCCACGACCCGGATCGCAAGGTGACCTACTCGCTTTCCGCGGCGTAGCAGGGCGGGGATTCTGACTCAAAAGCGGAACCGGAGCGGCCTGCCGCTCCGGTTCCGCATGACTAAAGCATTTTAAAAAAAATACGTGAACGCAGCCGATGGCTTCGTGAGTTCGGTGCATTACCCGTCTATTCCCGTGGACCCCGGCCTCGGCTCCGGAATTCACCAGGGCGGTTCAGTACCGTCTACCCGTTTCATTTGTTCACGGAGTTTCTTAAAATGCTTTAGCTGAAGTCTTTCACCAATTCGCGTGCCCGCTGGTCGACGTTTTCGCCGCCGTGTGACGTGTGGGGCTGCTGATAAGGATTTTCGAGGATATTCTGCGCCGCCTTCCGATAATGTTCGGTTCTATAGCTTTGCCTCGACCTCGGTCCGCCTGGGTATGGACGGCGTCGCTCCCTGTCGGGAAACGGTGATGGACGAGGCCAGCGCGGCCAGGCGCATGCAGTGGGCTGGCGGCAGCCCCTCCACGGAAGCGGCGAGGAAATAGCCGGTAAAGGTATCCCCGGCGGCGGTGGTGTCGACGACCTTCACCGGGAAGATGGGCTGGGCGACCGTTTCGCCACGACCCTGGTAGACGGCTCCGTCGCCCCCGAGCGTCAGCACCACTTCCGCATTCGGATAGCGCTCCCGCATGCTGGCAAGAATGGTGTCGGGCGTCGACTCGCTGCTGATCTGTTCCCCTTCCACCTCGTTCATGATAAACAACGACACCTTGCCGAGATCGCACCCGTCCAGGTTGTTGTCGAAAGGGGCGGGATTGAGGGCGATGCGCATGCCCCGCGCAGCCGCCTGATCGATAATGCGGTCGATATGGTTTATCTCGTTCTGGAGCAGCACCAGGTCGTCCGCGCCGAATTGCCGCAGGACCTCGTCCACGAATTCGGGGGTGTTTTGCCGGTTCGCCCCGCCGAAAAGGACGATACTGTTCTGGCCGTCGGCCCCGACCTGGATGATGGCATTGCCCGAACGCTCGGGAACGCGCCGGATCAGGCTTGTGTCGACCGAGTTTTCCGCGCAGGCGTCGAGGAGAATATCGCCGTCCGGTCCAATCATGCCGGCGTGATACAGCGGCGCTCCGGCGCGGGCGAGGGCGATGGATTGATTGAGCCCCTTGCCGCCGCAGAATATTTTCAGATCGTGCGAAGATATCGTTTCGCCCGGCTGGACGATATGATCGACAGCATAGACAAAATCGATATTGAGGGAACCGAAGTTCAAGATTTTCATACGGAGTTCCTCCGGAATCGGGCTACGACGAGGTTCCCGCCTGTTTTACCGGCGGTGGCGCGTTCGCACAATCCCTTTTGTCGATTTCCCTCATGAGGGACGATCCGACTGTCAGGTTTTTTTGTTTTCGGATTTGGCTGATTATGTGGTACTATTGATATTGCCTTACCTCATTGCCGGAGGCCGCCGGATATGCATGCAGCGAAAACCATCATGATGGTGGACGACAGCACCAGCAACCTCATGATCGGCCGCGACACGCTTGGCGGCCTGTACAATGTTTTCATCCTGCCATCGGGCGAAAAGCTGTTTGCCCTGCTTGAACGGGTCCTTCCCGATCTGATTCTTCTCGATGTCGACATGCCGGGCATGAACGGGTACGACGTTATCCGCCGCCTTAAGGGAGATCCGCGCACGGTGGGGATTCCGGTTATTTTTCTGACCGGCAAGGACGATCTCGTGTCGGAACTCGAAGGCCTGACGCTGGGCGCGGTGGATTATATCACCAAACCGTTTTCCCCGCCAATCCTGCTCAAGCGCGTGGAAAATCATCTTCTCCTCAAACGGTATCACGACAATCTTTTGGAAATGGTGGCGGTCAAAACCCGCATCATCGCCGGCCTGCAGAATGCCCTCCTGGCGACGGTGGCGGAGGTGGTGGAATACCGCGACCCAAACACCGGCAGACACATCCAGCGCACGCAGGAGTATCTCCGCTGCCTTCTGGATGAAATGCGGCGTCGCTGCTTATACCAGGCAGTTGCCGGGGGATGGGACATGGACTTTGTCGTCCATTCGGCATTGCTCCACGATGTAGGCAAGATATTTGTCCCTGAATCCATTTTGCTCAAGCCCGGGCGGCTCGACGACACGGAGTTTGAACGGATCAAGGAACATCCCCGTCAGGGAGTGGCGGTAATCGAACGTATCGCGAAAACGGCGGCGGTGCGCGAGTTCCTGGCGCATGCGAAGATCTTCGCCGAGTCCCACCATGAGCGCTGGGACGGCAGCGGTTATCCCGCCGGTTTGAAGGGGGAGGAGATCCCGTTGCAGGGCAGGTTGATGGCTATTGTCGACGTCTACGATGCCCTGGTCAGCGCGCGGCCGTATAAAAACTGGTATCCCCACGATGTTGCGGTCGAAATTATCCGGACCGGCCGCGGCAGCCAATTCGACCCCTTGCTGGTAGAGGCGTTTTTGGCGCGGGAACGCGATTTTGCTCTCATTTCACCCCGGG
>JAJQBO010000252.1 GCA_021203245.1 Planctomycetaceae bacterium | reverse complement strand
TTTTCCACCAGCGAATCGAGGTACTGAATGGCCAGACCGTGGGTTACCTTTCCCAGGCCGCCCGGTATGAAAGCTTGAAGTCTTCGGAGGACGCTCATCGAGGTGGCGGCCCAGTCCTCGCCGACTGAGGCTAGGAGGTTCGGCTCATAATCCACAAGCCATCGGTGCACGGACAAATCCGCCTTTGGTTCGTCCTCTGGCGCTTCCACACCATAGCGTGCGCCTATGTAACGCCGGACGGCGGGTAGGTGCGCCCATTCGTCGGGGAAATCGGGATTCTGGCTGGCGAGGATGGTCGCGAGACGGCGCAGCTCGAATTCGGCTGTCCCTTCCTTCTCGTGGCCGATGATTCCCGGGTGGATGACGAACCGGGCATTACCCCAGTTCCAGTACAGCTCCCAGGCGTTTTTGTGAAACCGCTTCTTTGGCGTGGGGAACTCGCGGGATTTAGCCATTTTCCCACCCTTTCACCTCACATAACCGCACAATACCCCGGTACATTCCGTGGGGTCAATCCGTGGGGTTTGCTTAACAGAAAGGGTCGGGAAAGGCAAATAAAAAACCGCAACCCGTTGGGGTTGCGGTGGTTTGCTTGGCACGCCGGAGAGGAGTCGAACCCCTAACCTCCAGATCCGTAGTCTAGCGCTCTATCCAATTGAGCTACCGGCGCAGGTGTTTCGAGTAAGTAGTATACAGGTGAAACCTTGATTTGCAACTTTTTTCCCGGCTTTTTTTTCGGGTTTTTCGTGTTTATGCCTGGGAATTCCGCTTTAGTCGGCTAAAAAACGGGGCATCAATTCGTGGCCGATTGCCACGTCGCCGCCGACGCGCTCCGCTTCCTTCTCGTTAAACGCTTTTGCGCCGTTGGCTTCGAATCCGGGGCCCCACATCACATACGGCACCGGATCGCCCGAATGCTTGCCGGTCGAGACCGGGGTCGGATGATCGGGCGCGACCAGGATGCGCCAGTCGCCGTAATGCTTCGCCATTGCATACAACGGCGCCAGGATGTGGCGGTCGATGTCTTCCAGCGCCTTGACCTTGCCCGCCAAATCGCCGTTGTGGCCCGCTTCGTCAGGCGCTTCCACATGGACGGCAATAAAGTCGTGCATGTAAATGTAATCAAGGGCGGCGCGGCCCTTGCCGGCGTAGTTGGTGTCGATGTACGCGGTCGCGCCCTCGACGGTCAGGACGTCCATGCCGGCCAGTTTGCCAATGCCCCGCATCAGGTCGACGGCGCTGATAAGCCCCGCCGAGCCAAGCCTGTAGCGGGCGGCGAAGTTTTCCAAACCCATCGCCGTCGCCCCGCCCCAGAGCCACACCTGGGTCGCCGGCTTCTCGCCCCGCTCGATGCGCTTGGCATTGACGTCGTACTTAAGGAGCAGGTCGGCGCTGGCGTGCTCCACCTCCAGCACCCACGACGAGAACTGCCCGTGCGGCAGGTGCTCGGTAATGTCTTCGCCGACGATGTCATGCGGCGGCGTGCAGACGGGGACGTCAGACCCGGCGTTTTCGATAAGGCACAAATGGCGGTACCCGACGCCAGGGAACAGGGTGACGCCATCGACGCCCAATTCAGTGTTTAATTGTTCGATTAATTCGCGGCCTTCCTCGGTGGTGATATGACCGGCGGAATAATCGTCCATAATATGGTTGGGCGTGACAGTGACCAGGTTGGCCCGGAACACGGCGTCCCCTTCCGGCACCTCGACCCCCATCGCCGCCGCTTCGAGAGCGGCGCGGCCGGTGAAACCGACCTGCGGGTCATAGCCGAGGAGCGAAAGGTTGGCGACATCCGAGCCCGGGTGCAGGCCTTCCGGAACGGTCCGGGCGCGGCTGAGCATGCCTTCGCGGGCCATGAGATCCATGGTCGGGGTGGCGGCGAGTTCGAAAACGGTCTTGTTGTCATGTTCAGCCTGCATCAAGTCGGCTGCGCCGTCTGGTATGACGAGAATGTATTTCATGGGTTATGGCTCCATTGCGTGTGGTAAAAACATCATGATGCAGATATTTACAGAGACGTACAGGGAAATTTCCAATTCACAATTCAGAATGCGCATGCATAATTATCAACCAGTACCGGTTGGGTTTGTACCGATGAACGTTGGATTGTGCCGTGAAATTGGAAACAGGAGTGCCCATGTCCGTCCCCCTTACGTATCGCCTTGCGACCGCCGAGGACTATCCCGTCATCCTTGATATCCAGCGCCGCGCCTACCTGTTAAAGGAAGCGCCGCTGTACGGCGACGATCTCCCGCCCCTCAAGGAAAAACCCGCAACCATCGCCGCCGAAGTCGCAGACGGCAAACAGGTCCTCCTGGCCGAACAAAACGGCCGCGTGGTTGGATCGCTCCGCTTCAAACGGCTTGCCGACGGGTCGATTTATTGGGGTCGGCTGTCCGTCGACCCCGTTTTGCAGGGGAACGGCATCGGCCAGCGGCTGGTCGCCGAGGTCGAGGCGCGCCATCCCGACGCATCCGGCTTTGTCCTCGACTGCGGCAAGCATTCCGACGAAAACCGCCACATTTACACCAAGATGGGATACCGCGAGACGGGCGAGGGCTTCCAGGTGCCTGGCGGGCCGTATGTCCTTGTCATGCGAAAGGACAAGGCGTGATACGCACCTTTATCGCGGCCGAAATAGGGGACGATGTCCGCGACGCTCTCGAGGCCGACGTCGCCGTCCTGCGCGCCGGCGCACCGCTGGTCAAATGGGTGAAAACGGAAAACCTCCACCTCACCCTGCGCTTCCTCGGCGACGTCAAGGAAAACGATCTCGAAGAGTTGTTCGACGCACTGGAGGAAGGGGTTGCGGGAATCGAGCCGTTCGCGCTCGAGATGCGCGGCATCGGCGCGTTCCCGAACTGGCGGCATCCCCGGGTCGTATGGGCCGGCTGCGGCGACGGCACGGAGGAAGCGGTCGATCTGGCCGCCGCCGTGGAGGAGGTCTGTGTTGACCTCGGGTATGAGGCGGAAAAACGACCGTTCCGCCCCCACCTTACCCTTGGCCGGGTCAAGCTGCCCGCCGATGCGCGCGGACTGGAGGAAACGGTCGCCGCCATGGGAGAACGCGTGTTCGGCTATATCGATGTCGACGCGGTCGTCGTCTTTATGAGCAGCCTGCGGCGAAACGGCCCTGTCTACGCGCCGATGGCGCGTTTTCCGTTGCGGTAAATCACAGCCCCCATTTACCCGCCGTTGAGAGGGCTTCGCGAAGATCGCCGTTCATGGCGATGGCGGCCCGGCGGGCCGCACCCTGCCAATCGTCGCCGCCGCCGTCGTTTTTCCACGCCTGGAGGATGGAGCGGCTGGCATTCACCACCGCGCCGGTACCGTCCTGGTGAAATGCCGGCACCACGCCGGCGGCTGATCCGCCCTGGGCCCCATAGCCGGGAACGAGGAACGGCGCCGCAGGCATGAGCTCGCGGTAGCGGGCGAGTTCGTCCGGATGGGTCGCGCCCACCACCGCACCCACCGACGACAGGCCGCTGTCGCCGATGTCGTCAGCCCCCCATCCCGACACCAGCCCGGCGACATGTTCCGCCACAGTGCGGCCCGAGGCGAGCGGGAGGTCCTGCAACTCCTTGCTGGAGGGATTGCTGGTCTTGACGAGGATGAAGAAGCCCTTCCCGGCCGGCTTTCCCCTATCGATAAACGGCTGGACCGAATCCGACCCCATATACGGGTTGAGGGTCAGGGCATCGTGGGGCCCAAGCAGGACGCCGACGAGATCCTGGAACCGTTCGGGCGACTGGTTGCTGAGATCGCGCAGATGGACTTTGGGCGCGTCGAGCAGGCCCTGGGCATAGGCGGCGGCGGTGGACCCGATATCGCCCCGCTTGACGTCGCCGATGACCACCAGGCCCAGATCGGCTGCAGTCAGGCACACCGACTTGTAGACGGAAAGGCCGTGCATCCCGAAGGCTTCAAAAAAGGCAATATTGGGTTTGACCGCCGGGACGAGATCCGACACGGCGGTGACGATGCCAAGGCAGAAATCGCTCAGGGCGGCGTAGAGGCCGTGTTGCCCTTCTTCGGCGCGTCGCGCCAATTCGGGCGGCAGCATGGCCAGGGTTGGATCGATGCCGACGACGGCCACGCTTTTCTTTTCGCGAATAGCGGCGTCGAGGCGGTCGCCGAAATGGGTTGCGTCTGCCATGGGTATCCTTTATCTGTGGCCGGGATCCGGTTATGGTGCGCCGTTTGCCCGAGCCGGTACAAACCTACACTTTCAGCCCTGCATGGTAATCCTGCAAGGCCTTGACGGTGATGCCGCCCTCCCCCTTCAGCTTGCGGATGGCGCTGACGAACGCCGTGGCGGCCTGCACCGTGGTGATGAGGGGAATGCCCCGCGCCAGGGCGGTCGTGCGGATGGCGGTCTCGTCGCGGCGCGGCGTTTTGCCGCTCGGGGTGTTGATGACCAGGTGGATGCGGTTGTCCACCATCAAATCGACCACGTTCGGCCGGCCTTCCGACACCTTGCGTATCGCCTCCACCGGCAGGCCTCATTGCCGGATGGCGATGGCGGTGCCGCGGGTGGCGAGGAGCTTGAAGCCGAGGTTGTCGAGAGTGCGGGCGATGTCTTGCAGCTGGTCGTGGTCCGACGGCTTGACCGAGATAAAGGCGGTCCCGGCCAGGGGCATTTTCGACCCCGCTCCCAATTGGCTTTTTGCAAAAGCGAGATCGAGGTCGGCGTCGATACCCATCACCTCGCCCGTCGATTTCATTTCCGGCCCCAGCACCGCGTCGACGGTCGCAAGAGGGATGCCCGATTCCGAGACAACCGAACTCGGCAGCAGGAAGCGGGTGAAGGGGAAGACGGCTTCCTTCACGCCGTAGAACGCCGGGTCGGGACGCTTGTCCGTCAGGCCGAGGTCGGCCAGCGACTTCCCCAGCATGACCATGGTCGCATAGCGGGCGACAGGGACGCCCGTCACCTTGCTGACGAAGGGCACGGTGCGGCTGGCGCGGGGGTTGACCTCGAGGACGTAGATCAGCCCGTCCTTGACCGCATACTGGACGTTCATAAGGCCGCGCACGCCCAATTCCAGGGCAAGGCGCGTTGTCGCCTCTTCAAGCCCGGCGCGCACTTCCGGCGTCAGGCTGTAGGGCGGCAGCGAGCAGGCGGAGTCGCCCGAATGGATGCCCGCCTGTTCGATATGTTCCATGACCCCGGCGATATACACCGATTCGCCGTCGGCGATGGCGTCGACATCGACTTCGGTGGCGTTTTCCAAAAAGCCGTCGATAAGGACCGGACGCGCCTGGCTGATGGTGACGTCCGCCTTGGTGCAGTAGACGATCAGTTCTTCCCAATATTTGCGCAGCATCGCCTCGTCGTGGACGATTTCCATCTTCGCGCCGCCGAGCACGAACGACGGCCGCATCAAGACGGGAAAACCGATGCCCCGCGCCGCGTCAAGCGCGCCGTCCAGGGTATGGGCGACGGCGTTATGGGTCTGCCTGAGGTCGAGTTTCCGAAGGAGGTCGGAGAACTGGCCCCTGTCCGAAGCGCGGTCGATGGAGTCGACGGTGGTGCCGAGAATGGGAACGCCGGCCTCGACCAGCGCGCGGCTGATATTGAGGGGCGTCTGGCCGCCGAACTGGATGATGACCCCTTTCGGCTGTTCGCGGTGCACCACTTCGAGGGTGTCCTCCACCGTCAACGGCTCGAAGTAGAGCCTGTCGGAGGTGTCGAAATCGGTGGAGACCGTTTCGGGGTTGCAATTGATGATGAGGGACTCGTAGCCCAAATCCCGCGCCGCGAACGAGGCGTGGCAGCAGCAGTAATCGAACTCGATGCCCTGCCCGATGCGGTTCGGGCCGCCGCCAAGGATGAGGATTTTTTCCCGGCCGCTGTCGGCCCTGGCTTCGTCCCGTTCGCCGTAGGTGCCGTAGTAGTAGGGATTCGTCGCCGGTGCGGTCCCGGCGCAGGTATCGACAAGGCGGTAGGAGGCGCGGACGTCCAGTTCGTACCGCCTGGCGCGAACTGCCGCCTCGGTGGAATTGAGCGCGTGGGCCAGCTGCACGTCGGCAAAGCCGAACTGCTTGGCCCGGATAAAATCCTCCCTGGTCATCGCGCCCAAAGACAGGCCGCGCAGACGCTTTTCCTCGTCCAGGATCTCGTTCATCTGGTGCGTCCACCAGGGGTCGATGCCGGTCAGCGCGAAGATGTCTTCCGGCGTCATACCGCGCTCGAGGGCGTAGCGGAGATAATACAGGCGGTCGCGGTTCGGGACGACCAACTTGGCCCTGACGGTCTCATCGTCCAGCGCGGCCGGTTCCGGATCCTTGCCGTCGCCGCCCATACCGAAGCGGCCGTTTTCCATCGAGCGCATGCCCTTCTGGAGCGCTTCCTTGAAAGTGCGGCCGATAGCCATCACCTCGCCCACCGACTTCATCTGGATGGAAATCGTCTCGTCCGAGCCGGGGAACTTTTCGAAGGCGAAGCGGGGAATCTTGACGACGACATAGTCGATGGCGGGTTCGCCGCAGGCGGAACGCTCAGGGACGATGTCGTTCCGGAGTTCGGTGAGGTGATAGCCGACCGCGACCTTGGCGGCGATTTTCGCGATGGGGAAACCGGTCGCCTTGGACGCGAGGGCGGACGACCGCGACACGCGCGGGTTCAGTTCAATCGCCACCATGCGCCCGGTCTGCGGACTTTGCGCGAATTGGATGTTGCAGCCCGAGGTGCGCAGGCCGATGGACCGCATGATTGCCAGCGACTTGTCGCGCATCTCCTGGATTTCCGCGTCGGTCATCGTCTGGGCGGGCGCGACGGTGATGGAGTCGCCGGTGTGGACGCCCATGGGGTCGAGGTTTTCCACGGTGCAGATGACGATGCCGTTGCCGGAGGAATCGGCCATCATCTCGATTTCCAGTTCCTTCCAGCCCACCACCGACTCTTCGATGAGGATCTCGCCCACCATGCTGGCGTCGAGGCCTGCCATGGCGGTGCGGCGGAATTCCTCCATATTGTACGCCATGCCGCCGCCGGTGCCGCCAAGGGTGAAGGCGGGCCGGATAATGCATGGCAGGCCGATCTCCTCCACCACGCGCATGGCTTCGTCCATGGTGCGGGCAAGGCCGGAAGCGGGGAGGTCGACGCCGGCGCGGCGGACCGCTTCGCGGAAGGCGTCGCGGTCTTCGGCCCGGTGGATGACGTCCCGATCCGCGCCGATGAGTTCGATATCCAGTTCCGCCAGGATGCCCGCATCGGCGACGCGGAAGGCGGTGTTCAATGCGGTCTGGCCGCCAAGCGTGGGCAGGAGCGCCTGCGGGCGCTCCTTGCGGAGCACCGCCGCGACAGCCTCGAGGGTGAGCGGTTCGATATAGGTTCGGTCGGCGGTGCCGGGGTCGGTCATGATGGTGGCTGGATTCGAATTGATCAGCACCACCTCGTAGCCTTCCTCCTTCAGCGCCTTGCAGGCCTGGGTGCCGGAGTAGTCGAATTCGCACGCCTGACCGATGATGATGGGGCCGGCGCCGATGACGGCGATTTTGCGGAGATCCGTGCGTTTGGGCATGGCGGTTAATTCCTCATCATGTCGGAGAAGCGGTCAAAACAATACAGGCTGTCGCGCGGGCCTGGTTCCGATTCCGGATGGAACAGGGTGCCCATGAGGCGGCGGGCGGCACAGCGGAACCCTTCCACCGAGCCGTCGTTCAGGTGGACGTGGGTGAGTTCCAGTCCCGCCGTCATGAGGGATTCGCCTTCAATCCAGAATTCATGGGCCTGGACCGTCATCTCCCCGGACGGTTCGCCCGGCCGGCCCACCGGCTGGACCCCGTAATGCGCGCGCCCGTTGACGGCAATGGCCGCACCAGCCGCCTGCGCCAGCACTCCCGCGCCGATACCGATGCCCCAGAGCGGCACCTGGCCGAGCAACGATGACGCGGCGTCGTGCGCTTCGCTGCGCGTTGCCGGCACGCCGTTGCCGCCGGAAAAGACGACCCCGTCCGGCTTCAGGGCCAGCGTCTCCACCGCCGGATAATCGGACGGCACCACCCGGACGGCGCGGCCGAGCGCGGCCAACCGCCGCAGCAGCCCTTTCTTGACGCCGAAATCGTAGACCACGATTGTTCCGGAATCGTCGCCGACGCCGTCTGTCCAGTCGTACGGCGTTGAGGTGCCGGCCTTCGGCACGTCCCAGGCGGACGAGTCGTCGAACTTTTTCGCCAGAGCCGACGCGTCGGCGTATTGTCCCGTGCCGATGACGGCCCGCACCAGTCCTCGGCGGGCGAGGACAGCGGTGACGGTGCGGGTGTCAAGGCCCTCGATAGCCGGGACGGCGTTGCGGTCGAGCCAGGCGTTCATGGCTTCGACGCCAAGGCGGTTGGCGGCGGTGCGGCCGATCTCCCGCGCGGCAATGCCCCGCACGGCGATTTCGTCGCTTTGCAGATCAGACGGCACCATCCCCGAGGTGCCGATATGGGGATAGGTGAAACAAACCAGTTTGCCGGTGTAGGATGGGTCGGTCATGAGGTCGGGAATGCCGGCGGAAAACCCCGACGCGACCATCACCCCCTGCGCCACGCCTTCCACTCCCGCCGCGACGCCCCAAAACGGCTCCTCGTTTTCCAACAACAGCAATGCGGGTAACGCCATGGGAGCTCCTCGTATATTCTAAAAAAAGCCCTTTCCCGTGGGAAAGGGCGAGCGGTATTTCAAGGGACGACGGCCTTACTCCATGCCCGCCGCCTGGACCGCCGTGACGGCGACCGTGTCGACTATGTCCTCGGCCTTGCAGCCGCGCGACAAATCGTTGACCGGTTTCGCCATGCCGGACATGACGGGACCGATGGCGGTCGCGCCGGCGAGGCGTTCGACCAGCTTGTAGCCGATGTTGCCGGCGTCGAGGTCGGGGAAAATGAGGATATTGGCGCGGCCGGGAACCGTGGAACCGGGGGCCTTTTTCGCGCCGATAGCGGTGATGAGGGCGGCGTCGACCTGGAACTCGCCGTCCATTTCGATGTCCGGCGCGGCGGCCTTGGCGATCTCAACCGCCTTGACGACCTTGTCGATGTCGGGGTGTTTGGCCGAACCTTTGGTGGAATGGGACAGGAAGGCGATGACCGGGGCGGTGCCCATCATGGCTTTCCAGGATTGGGCGGTGCCGATGGCGATGTCGGCCAGTTCCTCGCTGGTGGGGTTTTGTACCAGGGCGGTATCGGCGAAAAAGAGAACCGGCTGGGCGTTGGAATAGGGGCTTGTTTCCGGGAGGACCATCATAAAGAAGGCGGAGATGGTCTTGACGCCGGGACGGGCCTTGATCACCTGCAGGGCGGGACGCAGCGTATCGGCGGTGGAGTGGACCGCGCCCGATACATAGCCGTCGACCTTGCCCAATTTGACCAGCATGGCGGCGTACATGATTTCGTCTTCCAGCGCTTTTTTCGCCATGTCTTCCGTCATTCCCTTGGCCTTGCGAAGCTCGACCAGGGTGGAGACGATGGTGGGAAAATCGGGGTCGGTGGTGGGATCGCGAATAATCGCCTTGGAGATGTCGGCCTTCACTTCCATTGCCTTGGCCTGGATGGCGGCGGTGTTGCCGATCAGGACGACAGGGCCAAAACCAAGCTTACCGCATTCGGCTGTGGCGACGAGGGTACGCTCGTCCATGGCTTCCGGCAGGCAAACGGTTTTCTGGAATTTGGCGGCCTTGGCGCGGATTTCATCGATGATGCCCATACACATCCCCTTCATTACGGATTGTTTGCGCAGGAAGAAAATACCCCATTGTGATTGCTGCGAGCGTGCAGTGTATTGTATTCCGACCGTCCCGGCCGTCAAGGGCGGCCCCCGCCGTTTCGTCGGCGCAGGGCGTCCTGGCGGTTCAAATCCCACAGCCGCATGTATTTCTCGAACGTATAGATGCCCGCCGTCGTCGACAGAAACAGCCCGATCGCCCCGTCGAACACTTCGCCGCGGAATACGTAATTGTGCACCATCCGCCACAGCGACGTGGCGAAGGCGTAGGGCATGGACGCGGTTTTGCCCGTCTGGTGGGCGTTTTTGGCCCACAACGAGGTATAGAGCCGCATCTTGGTAAAGAACTGGTCGAGGCTCCGGTAGGTGTAGTGGAGAATGCGGCCGTCATCCACCGAACCGATAGGCCGCCCGTCCGTGTCCATAACCGAATGCACCATACCCTGATAGGCAAGGCTGCCCTTGCGGAATAGCCGGGGTAACTTTTCGCCGCTCCATGACGACGACTTCAGCCGCTGGCCGAGGAAATAGGCGTCGCGGGTCAGGTTGTAAATTTCGTACTCGGTCGCGCCTGAGAGCAGCTTTTGGATTGCCTTTTGAAGCGGCTCGTCCAGCACTTCGTCCGCATCGAGGATGAGAATCCATGGTCCGGCGGCGTTTTCGATGCCGTAATTGTATTGAGCAGAGAAATGGTCGAAATCGCGGTGGAGAACGCGCGCGCCCGCCGCGCGGGCGATAGCAGTGGTTTTGTCGGTCGAACCGGAATCCACGACGAGGATTTCGTCCGCCCACGCCAGGCTGGCCAGGCAGCCGGGCAGCATTTCTTCCTCGTTTTTCGTGAGCACTAAACCGCTGACGGCGTTGCTCCGCCCGGCGTCTTCCACAGATTAATCCTTTTACATGATACGGATAGAAAAGCTCATTGTAAGCGAGTGCGCGCCGGGGTCAAGTTGCGACAAAGGAAAGAAAAACCGTTCGCCATAAACGTGTAATCATGTACAATTTCCACTTTCGTAAATCATGGGTTTATTGATCGATTATACCATCATCAGAGGGGGAACCATAATGACAGCCACCGCAATCGAACCATTGGAAGTCCGGCCAGCATACACCAAAATGCATGTTCTCGTCGCTATGGCATTTACGCTGGTGGCGGCATGGGTTTTATCATTTCTTTATGCAGTTGTCGACCATTACTCGCCGCTGGTCTATCTGAATATCGTCGTCGCCTTCGGCTACGGCTACTGCATCGGCAAAGTCGCCGAGAGGATGCTCCGACGCTTGCGTATCAACGGCAAGGGAGCGGCCATCCTCCTTGGCCTGGTCGGCGGCATCGGCGCATTGTACCTTGCCTGGCCCGCGTATTTGTGGGTCATTACCGAGTACGATACAGAGGTATACTTCGATACCATCCTAAACCCTGCATTGCTCTGGGACATCATGGGGTATCTTGCCGAAGACCCGATGTGGAATATCGGTAAATCCAACGCCACCTGGACTCCCATGTACTGGATAGCGTGGGCTGGCGAGGCGGTGCTGGTGGTTGGCGCTGCCGTCGTCCGCTGCAGCACTTTTATCGAAACCAACCAGCTCTGCGACACGTGCAAAACCTGGGTAGCCGCTACCGGTGACACAGCCCTTTTGAACATTCCCGACGACCAACAGGTGGAGATCGTCGCAGCGGTAGAGAATGGCGACCTGACATCATTGCTGCCGTTGCAGCATCTCACCGCAGACCAGGCTGCCCAAATCGGCCAGTGGCTGGAGGCGGTCGGGTATGCTTGTCCGAATTGCACCCATGGGAACGGGTATGTCAACGTTTCGCTGGTGGTGCTCCGCCCGGGCAAGAAAAGCAAGGAACTGGAACGGACAGCAAAAATCCTTGTCAAAATGGCTGAAATCGATGTTGAAACCGAAAAGAGCCTGTTCGAGCCCGTACCCTCCACGGTGGAAGAAGACGGTGATGAACCGGAACCGGCGACGACAACGATTGAGGGAGGGGTCAATGGCTAAAGCCGACTCATGTGTTGTACTGGAGGATATGCGCGCCGTGGTCGTTCGGCCGTTTTCTTTCTTTCGCGCTCTCCTGGCGACCATCCCTTATGGCGTCGTCCTGGCTATTTTGCACGATGAAGGGTTTCCAGCCAACGCCCGCAACTTTGAGTTCAACGCTGTTGTTTTCGCCATCGCCACGGTGCTCTGGCTGGGCTACCTCGTGAAGTTGCGCCGCACCACCATTTTCGACCCGGAGGAAGGCCGCGTCACCGTGCGGAACCTCTTGTGGGCCGAGAAAACCCTCCTGCCCGATGATATCACCGCGCTCGTCGAGGTGGTGGACGGCAGAACGTCGTATTTCAAGATAGCGCCCCGCAGGGACCGCTTCGGCAAGGGTTACCGCTTCACCCGCTCGTTTTCCGGCGCGGACGAGCGGTTAATCGCCATGCGGGCTACAATCATCCCCGCCATCGAAGCAATGATGGGCATCCACCAAAATGAGGTGGGGGTGAACGAAATTTCACTGGAGAGGCCGAAGTATTATAGCCGCCGTGACGGTCAGTTCACCCGCCGTTTTTGGCGGAGGTCACTGCTTTTTCTCGTTATATACCTGCCCCTGATCGCTTCCGGCATCATGACGGGCAACGTGTACGCCATTGGCGTCGGGTCGGTCCTGTTGTTTCTGTGTGATTTCCTGCCGACCTCGAAAATTGTCTTCGACACGGACGAGGTGGTGGTGCGGGTTTATAATTTCCTTGGCCTGCGGCTGCGGCGAAGCATTCCTTTCTCCGCATTTATCTCCATGCAATCCACGCGCCACTCCTACAATTTCATCTACGTGATGACAACCCTGTCGATGGTGTTCGAGGACCCGCACAAGGACCTGCAACTGGGGGCGGTATATTTTACCGGGTCGCTGACCCGGCTTGCCGACGAGACCGAAGCAATAATTCGCCTCGGCGAGGAAAATGCCGGGATGCAAGCCTAGTTCCTGCCATACCATTTCGGAAGTACCGACGCGCCACCGCTCTCAATATGGGATTGGTGGCGTGTCGCTTTCCCTTTTGTTCCTCTGGCCGACAAAGGATATAATCGAAAATGCGCCAGTTTTAAAACGATACTCCCGTCCATCGATACTTGTCAAAGGAAGCGCATGGATCACCAGCCCCCGGTTCCGGCCGGGATACCCCTGCCCGATGAGGCGCTGCCTGCTCACGACCATGGCGAGCTGTCGCCCTATGCCGGGTTTTCATTGCCGGAAGGCGGCGCAGAACCGGTGCCGCAACGGTGCGTCCTCGAGGCCGTTCCCGAGATCGCCGGCTATTTGCGCGGCGCCAGCCACGAACCGTGGACGCGTCGCCGCTACCTCACAGCCCTGACTGGACTCGCCGTCACGTCGGCGCTTCTCGCGCTCGTCTATATCGTCGCTCCCGGTTCGTTGTTCTCGCGTTACCGGCCGCCGTCTCCCCAGGACACGCCCAAGCCGCAAGCCTATGCAAACATCCAGTCCGTGCCCATTCTCTACCGGGAGACGGTGCGGATCATCAACAGTGATCTTGAATCCGGCACCCGCTACGGCGCGGCCTTTGCAGGACTGCAGACCCTTATCGACGAAACCGGTTCGGAAGCGATCCGGCCGCCAGTTGAAGTAGGGATATGGGCGCGGGAGGAAATGCTGGTCCTGCTTGCCTCGCGGGAAGTGCCGCCGGACCGTTATACCGAAGAATACGCCGACGAGGTGTATGCCGGACTGCTTCGCCTCGCGGACGGACAGCCCGATACGCCCTACCCCTTCCGAGGCGGCGCCGCCTATGCGCGCGTGCTTGCGAGCCGGCCGCTCCCCAAAGACGCGGACGAAGCCCGGCCCGAGCGGGAACGCACCGCCGCCCTTATCGAAACGCTACGAGCCGAGAACCCGTCCGCCACCGACAACAACCGCGACCTCCTCTTCGCCGAAGCCGAGGCCCACATCGCCCTTTTACCAAAAGTGTACACTTCCGGCGACCGCCGACTCGACTACCACTGGCGACGCGCCGCCTTCGCCATCGGGCGGCTCTACACCGTCTTTGGCCAGAGCGACCCTGTCGTGCGCGCTCTCGACCGCCGCCGCTGGGAGGCGGTATACCGCTATTTCGACTATACCCTGTTCACCCTCGACACCAGCCGCATCGGCCGTATCGATTCCGCCCGTTTGGACGGGATTGATTATAGCCGGAACGACATCAGGGCCAAAATGGAAGAACTCCAATGACCACCCACGGCGTCAGCGGCTTTGACGACAGTAAATTCTGGATTGCCCTGTTCTGTTACGGCGCCTCGCTGCCGCTGTTCATGCGGGGCGGCCTCACGCCGGACAACTTCCACGTTGTCATGCCCTTCGGAATCGCCTTTATCGTCACTACCACGCTCGCGTGGGACTATCGCATCATCGGCGACCCCCGCCGTCCCTCTTGCCTCATTCTCCATTGCGCCATGATGGTGGCGATGATGTTCCTCCTCAACCGCCTCACCACCCTCGCCGACTTCGCCCCGTTGGGCGGCAACCCGGCCATGGTCCATTCGATCATTATCGAATGGATGGGCGAAATGCCCTATCTTGGCAATGTTTTTTCCATCTTTAATTTCGTCTTGAAATGGCTCGGCTTCGCCGTCATCCTATTCCTGGTGTCGGCTGCGATTATGTTCCCGCCGCGCACGGCGACGGCGTTACTGTCTATTTTCGGATTGCTGGTGGTGGCGATTTCGGTGGGGAACAACATGACGCCGGAGATGTGGTCGTTGGTCGCCGGCGTGGCGCTTATGGCGGTCGCGTTCGCAGTCCAGCGGGTGGACGAGCGCCGCAGCCGCTTCTGGAACCAGGTCGCGGAAAAGCTGTCCCGCTCCGGTCCGCGGCCGGCCATGGATGTGACAATCAAGATCGCGCTTCTTCGTGAGTTGAACGAACAGAAAGCGCTCGGGGCAAACCAGATTCGCGGCATTATCGCGTCCAAGCTCGACCGCGCCACCAGCGACCCGCAGTTGAACGCCGTCTGCGCCCGCATCACCGACCAGCTCATCAACCACGATCATATCGCCGAAAGCCGCGACGGCCTGCAGGGCTGGCGCTGCGTCCTCGCCTTGCCCGAGGATGAGCCCGACTTTTTCACCACCACCGCCCGTACGGTGCGGGTGCTGGTGACGACGGTTTTTTGCGTGATTTACATCCTCTCCCTCATCGATTTCATTCCAGACGCCACGCCGGTTTTCGGGGTGGTGGACGATATGCTCCTCGGCGCCGTCGGGTTGTTGTCTGTCGTGCGCACGGTCTGGAGCCCGTCCCGCTGGAGCGACCGCACCCAGCGAAAGTTGCCGTTTTAAAGCGGTGCAGGAATTTCCGCAAGCGAGTGATGCTCGCGGCTTCGCCGTTCGGCCCGGCGATACAGCCACCAGGCCAGGAGGGCGCCCAGCGTCCCGAACGCCACACCGCCCAGGACGTCGGTGAGATAATGCACGCCGAGGAAAATCCGCGTAAATGCGATGAGACCGGCGATGCAGCCAAGCGCCACGGCAGGCACGCGCCGGCCGATGAGAAGGGCCAGAGGGACGACCAACAGCACCGCTTCGGTCGTATGGCCGGACGGGAAGGAGTGGTAGGCGTTGAGGAGTTCCACCGCTTCGAGGCCCGACGCCACATAGGGTCGCGCCCGACCGACGTGGTGCTTGACGAGATAGATGGCAAGAAGGGTGAGGAGAAACGCCACGAGCCAGCAGAGGGCGAAGCGCCGGAGCGACGCGTCCCGGCGCACGTCGGCCGCGACCAGCAACCCGGCGTACGCGCCGAAGAGAATGAAGTTCCCGTAGTTTGTCACAGACTGCAGGAGAAACGTCACCTGCGGCCAGCGGCCGCGATATCCCACGAACTGGTTGACCACGTGGTGCTCGTTCCCCCAGATTGCCCAGAATATTCCAACCAGCGTCACTGCCGGCAGAAGAGCCAGCACCACCAATCCCCAGTCTCGAGCGCGCATTTATCCAACCCTCTCGATGCAGCGCGGCCCGTCGTGTGCGACATTGTTCACATACGGCCCGACTTGCCACATCTGCAGGATGCCTTCCCCTTCACCATGTGCCTGCCGGAGCAGCGCGTCCACCTGCCCGGCGTCCCACATGCCCGGATCCAGCCATGCTTCCCACCTGTCCGACGGCAGAATGACAGGCATTCGATCATGTATCCGGGCCACGGTCGCGTCGGCGGCGGTCGTGAGGATGGTGAAGGAGACAAAATTCTCGTCGCCGCCCCGCCATAGTTCCCACAACCCGGCAAACGCCAATTCGCCTCCCTCTTCCCGCGGACAGAAGTAAAACGGCGTCCGCGCCGTGCCTTCGCGCCGCCATTCGTAGAATCCGGACGCAGGCACCAGGCAGCGCCGCAGCCGGTAGGCGTCGCGGTAGGCAGGTTTTTCCGCCGCCGTCTCGGTTTTGGCATTGATGCACCGGGCGGCGAATTTCGCGTCGCGGCTCCACGACGGCACCAGACCCCACCTTGCCTCCACCCATTCGGGGCCGGCGTCGCCTTGCACCGCCACGGTCACCGGCTGCGTCGGCGCAATGTTATAGCGGTGCCTGGGCGGGAGGGGAATGAGGCCAAGCTTATAGGCAAGGATGATCGCCCTGCCGATATTGGTGAAGCGTCCGCACATCCCCTCCCCTTCCCTCTACATGGAATGGCCGCCTTGGGCCGACGCCGTGGCGGCGCGCGATGCGCCGGTCTGGCCTTCCTGGGCCAGCCAGGTGCGGAACTCGGCAATTTCCCGCGTCTGGGCGATTATGATGTCTTCGGCGAGTTTTCGTATCGTCGGGTTTTCCGACATGACCAGCGCCGGCACCGACATGTCTATGGCGCCCGCGTGGTGGGGAATCATCATTTCGATAAAATTGACGTCGGCGTTGCCCGACATCGTCTGGCCCATCATCATGTCCATTTCCGCTTCCATCTCGGCTGCGGCGGCTTCGTCGCGCGGACCCAGCTTTGCGAGCAGTTCTTCCATCTGCTTGACCTCGCGCCGCTGCGCCGAAAGAATTTCGTCGCCCCAGCGGCGAATTTTCTGCGACGTGCTGGTCTTGAGTATCGCCTCGGTCATCTCGATTGCGCCCTGGTGATGCACGATCATGCCGGAAAGGAACGCAATGTCGTTTTTCGTGTCCCAGCGCATATGGGAGAAGTCCGACATCGAGTGGTCCATACCGGTCGTGTCGGGCGAGCCGGACGGGGTTGCGGTGGCGGCTTCGCCGGCGCAGACGGTGGCCGCCAGCGCGACCGCGACGAAAAGGGCGGATACCACAGACTTGGTGATCATGGGCAGTCTCCTATCCCCTCGCCTCCTTAATCACTATCGCCCCGTCGCCGCGATTCCGCGCCGGGGAACGTTTTAAATATAATCGGCTATATACGGCTTTTCGTTGATAATGACGCTTTCCAACAGGGTGAGCGCGTCTTCGTCGACGACGATGCGGCCGACGCGGGCCAGGTAGGTGGGGCGCTTATAGCCAAGAAGGATGGTCGTGAGCGCGCCGATGTCCAATTCCACCGTCCTGCCCTGCGGACCGTCGACAACGTCTGCGCCGCCGCCACGGTTGAAGCAGACGGAAAAGGTGCGGTTGTTCCACTCGAGGATGGGGTCGCGAACCGCGAAGGTGAGGCATTCGTCCCGCTTGATCGGAGCAAAGCGGTAGCAGGAGAGGAAGGCGCGGACATCCACGATGCGGCCCATGATATAGGGGCGAATCGTTTCCTTGATGTCGCTGTCTTCCAGCCAAAAGGCGACGGGTTCCGACGAGTAGTTGTCGCCCCGGACCGCGTCCACCATCGAGCCGTGCGCGCCGATGAATTTCCACAGCCCGCGCCATGCCTCCATGTCGAGGGAAATGATCTCCTTGATGTTCATGATGTCTTCACGGATGGTGTAGACCATGTATCCGGACGGCCTGTCGTTGCCGTCGAAATAGATGGCGGAGGTCACGTCATCCATGCCCCAACGCCAATATTCCTCCCAGGCGAGATCGTTTCGCAGAATGCAGCCGTGGGTCTGTTTCGCGAAGCGCTCGTGCAGGGACAAAAGGTCGGGATCGTCGAAGGCGACGCGGCGGACATGGCCGGGCGCGTCCACGCGCTTCGGCAACTAGCTGTCCTTGATATGGAAGGTCATCTTGTCGGAGACGATTTCCCAGCCCTTATGTCGGTAGAGCGGTATGGAATAGGGATAGAGAAAGGCCACGGTCTGGCCGCGTTCGCGCATTTCCTCGAGGCTGAGGCGCATAAGCTTCGACATCAGCCCCATGCCGGAGTACTCCGGGTAGGTGGCGACGGAGGTGACGAAACCGATATCGCGGATACAGCCGTGAATGTTCATTTGCAGTGGAAACACGGCGAACTGCGACGCCAGCCTGTCACCGTCGAACCAGCCGAGCACGCTGGCTTTTTCGAGGATCGGGAATTTGGACTGGCGAATCTCGTCGCTGTCCCAGCCGTATTCCAGAAGCGTTTTCTCCGTCACCTGGAACGCGTAGCGGAACAGATCGTCGTATTGTTCAAGATCGGCAGTGGTCATATGCCGCACATGCATGGCGTCCATGCGTCGTCCTCCATCCGCCCCTATCGTATTCTGGTGCCAAACAGATGCAAACCTTTTGGGGGGGTGACGGAAAATTTTCGAAATGATGCAGGCTGAATCACCGATAAACTACAATGGGGTCGAGGGTCTGCCGTCTGGAGCAGACTATGTGCAGGAGATTTGCCCTCTTCGAAAAGCCGATCGAGCTTTTCGGGGATTTCGATATCGAGGCGCCGGCCTTTTCGCCCCGTTACAACATCGCCCCAAGCCAAGCCACCACCGTTGTCGTGCAGGACAATGTATCCGGCCCGGCGGCGCACCTGATGTCGTGGGGCAAAGGCCATCCCGGCGCATTCAATCCATCGGTCATCTGCGCGCGGTCTGAATCCATCGCCCACAAACCGAGCCTCCGTACCGCCTTCAAGGCCCGCCGCTGTCTCGTTCCCGCCAACGGTTTTTACCAGTGGACCAGCCGCGCGGATTCCGGCCTGCCGCGCCCGTACTACTGCACGCCGGCCAAGCAGGACGACCCGATGGCATTCGCCGGCCTGTGGGCCGAATCGCCCGGCGCGGGAAGTCAGGTCCGCAGCTTCGCCATTATCACCACCACCGCCGCCGACGCGGTCCGTCCCATACACGAGCGCATGCCTGTCACGATTCCGCGCATCCATTGGCGGCGCTGGCTCGACCCGCGCAATCACGACTATTTTGGCCTCCTCACCATGCTGCTGCCGACGATGTCGGTGGGGTTGCAGTGCTGGAAGGTGGGGGATTTGGTACGCGACGCCGCCCGCGACTGCCAGGACTGCATCGCGCGCGTCGCATAGGGCTGTTTTACGAACTGGAGAGCGCCATGGCCGATGCCGAATATCCCGTCTACCGTTCAGACGCGAACGAGACGGAAGACCGCGACCCGTGGGAAAAACACGAAAAGGAACGGCGGCAGAAACAGGAAAACGCGGCGGCAGGAGCCGCCGCGCCCACGCGTAAGCCGGACGATTCGTCGGAAAAACGCCATCAGCGCCTCGAAGAGGAGCTGAACAAGGCGGGCAAGGAACACATCGAGACAGCCAAATCCGTACCGCCGGAACTGCTCGGATCGATGGACAATCCGGGCATGGTCCTGAACGACTGACAGACCGCGCCCTTACGCATCTTCACTGAAGAGACAGAACACGCCGGTCCAGTCCAGCGTGCGCGGCCGGTTTTTAATCGGCGCAATCTCGACGCCGCTATAGATGCCCAGGAGCGGCGTCCTCCCGTCCACGGCCTTTTGCACGACAATCGCGTCGTCCCGTTCGGTGCCGTAGCGCGCGGCGCGTCCGGCGCAGTCGATGTAGAAGGCGAACACCGGCTTGCGGCCCTGCAGATTCTTGAACAGCGCGTTCACCTTGGCGGGGATATAATCAAGGTCGAGGCTCCGGTACATGATCTGGAACCGCGTCCCCTCCACCATGTCGCTTTCGAACATGACGATGCCGTTGCGTTCCTTGTCGATGTCGAGGCAGAGGCGGTTGGCGTAGTTGTCGTCGTTGAACGATCCGTTTTCCTCGCCCCGGTTGATGCCGAAGATCATGAAAAAGGGAAACGCGTCGGCGGGCAAGGCCGGGTGTAATTGCGATTCGATAAAGGGAATGGCAGGCTGGCCGTTGATCTCGAGAATGGTTTGCCGTTCCGCCTTGGTGACGGTGTAATACTCCCCTGCCGGACGGCAGCCGTGCATGATGGCGCTATCGAGGCGGATGCCGTGCGGGAAGGCGAGAAGCATGGCGTTTTGCTGCACCGTCGCGTCGGCGACCCACTGGTGGCCTTCGTTGTTCTCGTAATCGCCCTGCAGACCCGCCCCCACCATACTGGACGGGAGGAAGCCGAGTCCCTTTTCCATGCCTTCCAGCAGCGGTGTCGCCAGGTTGAGCCTGACGTCCCCCCGGCTGCGGTTGATGGCGTCGTAGAGGAGGACGGTGGGCGTCTCGGGTTGAATGCCGGCCTTGGCCATGCTCAGGCCCAGGC
>JAJQBO010000111.1 GCA_021203245.1 Planctomycetaceae bacterium | reverse complement strand
CCGAACTCACGAAGCCATCGGCTGCGTTCACGTATTTTTTTAAAATGCTTTAGGCTGAATCCGTGTTGAAGATGCAAAGGAACGGAAACAGGGAAAATCGCGCGGCGATAAAGAACTCGGACGCGGGTAAAATCATTGCAACAGTATTGCAATACAGCGGTCGCCTTTAGTTAGCGGCCGTTGTATATTCTATCATGGGCCTACTCTCTGAAATTGCGGTATCTGCGTGAAAATTTCGCCGAAACGATGGGCGTGCTATTCCCCTGCGTAATATTCCGTCTGACCTGCCACTGGAAATATTAGGTGATTTCCTTTTCCGTAAATTCCAACCTTGTTGGAGTCTGGATAGAACACAACATCAAAATCATAACGAATGTCGATATCCATATATCGGAGAGGTTCGGTTTCTGAAGTATTGGTCAGTTTATGAGCACCGGACGAATTGTTCGGGAAGTAGATGAAATCGCCAGCGGCGACTTCCCGCTCTTCATCAGGTGTTTTCAAAAGACCTGTGCCGCTTAAAATATAGAATATTTCCTCATTCCGAACATGATAGTGATACGGTACGGCGGATTTTCCCGGCGGTACCTCGTAAATTGAAACATCGAAATTCTCCGAATCCTTCCGAGTTACAATTTTTTCCTGCTTGTATTCATATCGCGGGTGTTCACATCTCTGGACGGTCGGAGCCGTTTCAACTCTCCGAACAAGAATTTTCTTTTCCATCTTTCTCTCCTATCGCCCTATAAATTCCAAATATTCGGTGTTGGTGTTTCATTATCACCCTATCATCTTCGAGGTGATCTGCCAATCTATTCTTCGCCTTGTTGTTGCGGTCAATAGCCCATTCGCTATGGCCAGCAGCTACTCCTGCGGCATTTGAGAGCGGAGCATGTCAAAGGTCAAGGGGAGCCTGAGAAATTTTACGGCGAGGACATGCGAAGAACTCATGGAAGTAATGAAAACAGCCATCCTCAAGGTAACGGAGGATGACTGTTTTGGCTACTTCAAACACTGCGGATATGGCGCAAGCATTATTTAAATCGCTCCAACATGCGTACGCGCATTTTTCGCAGCCTTCCGGCAATATATGAGGTGTAAATCTTTGAGTGATTTCCGCATTTCTACGGCCGCCGGATTAAAAACAGGCTGATAAAACCGATAATCGTCGATATTGCCATAAACACGCAGGTGCTCACAAAACTGCCGCTGTGATCGTAAAGCATGCCGGCTATAATGCCGCCCAATGACGAAATCATCAGGTTCATATTAACGATGGAAAAATTGACCGGATAGTTGGTCTTGCCGTAAAACCCGCCGACAAATGCGGAATTCATCGTCACGACGCCGCCGTAAGCCAAGCCGGTGCCGACAAAACTTACCACCAGTAAAATGAAGCTGTGCGTATTCAGTGCCAGCGCCAGCAAAACCGCCGACAGCAACATTTCCAGTGTGATGGCGATCATCGTGGCCTTCCTTCCCGACCGGTCAAATACCCAACCGTACAGGACCCTTCCCAGGCCATTGCAGATGGAAATAAAGCCGACGACGGTGGCGATGACGCCGGCCGTCTTGGTCACGTCCGTTTCCGAAGCCATTCCGGTCGCCTGGGCGATAACGGCGAGACATGCGGTGCTCAACAACGTTGTCCACAAAAAGTACAGCCAAAACGCGGGCCGGCCGACCATTTGCCTGGGACTGCAATCAACGCCATCTTCGTCGCGTGTCTCTTTTTTCCCGGCTTTCCCATACATGCTGACATCGGTCGGCGACGGCATGAAAAAGCTTTCCAGGAAAGAGACGACGCACATGACGACGGCAAGCACCAGAAAAAAAGTCACGCCAACTGTATGATCCGGCCGTCACCGCCGCCGCGTAAACTTTGCCGAGGATAAAACTGCCGACGCCGAAGCCCATCAGCATGATGCCCGAGGTAAGCCCCTGCCCGTCGGGGAACCACCTGATGATTTTTCCCATAACGCCATTGTAGACAAGCCCTGCACCGGTGCCGCCGAGCACGCCGAACCCGATGTAAAGCATCGCCATATTGTTGGTACGGGACGTCAGTAAAAATCCGACCAAAAACAACACGCCGGCAATCCGGACATTGTTCTTCGCGTCGTAGCGCTTGGCCGCCAACCCGCCGACAAAGCTGCCCAGGCAGAAAAACGCCATGACAATGGTAAAGGTGGTCGACAGCTGTGTTCGCGACCAATCCTTAAACTCCTCCGCGATAGGAACCGAAAACACGCTCCACGCATATACAAGGCCGGCAAACATCAGGCTGACGGTACCGCCGGCCACATAAAACCACCGATTAATTTGTCGCATGCTGTTACTCCCCAGGAAAACGGAACCAATACGCGGAATTACCCAATCTTGCTGCTGTTTTTCCAGACACCCAATTTTTCCGCCGCTTTGACCAGGCTGTCCCGGTAATCCGGATGGGCGATGGAAATGAGCAGTTCGGCCCTCTCCCACGTGGTTTTTCCCTTGAGATTGACGGCGCCGTATTCGGTCACCACATAGTGCACGGCCGTGCGCGTCGTTGTGACAATGGAACCCATCGGCAGCATGGGCATGATGGTCGATTCCCGTTCCCCCGCCTTGTTCAGCTTTATTGACGGCGTGCACAGGAAGCTCTTGCCGCCCTTCGATTTGAACGCGCCCATGACATAATCAGCCTGCCCTCCTGTGCCGGCGATATGCCGCAGCCCGATGGATTCCGAATTGACCTATCCAAAGAGATCGACCTGGAGCAACTATTGATGGAAATCATCTTGTCGTGCGCCGCAATCCTCTCGATATTGTTTACATAATCAACAGGGGCGATTTCCATCATTGGATTCAGATTCACCCACTCGTACAGCTGGCTGGACCCGAGGCAGAAGGTGAACATCATCTTGCCACGGTTGACCGGGCAACTGTTGGTGATTTTGCCGACTTCATACAAATGCAGATAGGCGTCGACCAGCATTTCCGTGTGCACCGACAGATCGTTGATGTCGGAATGTGAAATGAGCTGGCCCAGATAATTGGGACGGCCGCCGATGCCAAGTTGCAGTGTACTGCCGCTTTCGATTAGGCCGACGATGTTTTTCCGCCATTTTTTGTTCCACCTCGCTGGCCGAAATGTTGCCGCTGATGGTGGGGATGGGGCTGGCACTGCCTTCGACGACATAGTCGACCTGGGCGAGGTTGATGTAATTTTTTGAACCCATCACCCGCGGCATATTGGGGTTGACCTCGACAATGACGGTTTTGACGTTTTCCAGCAGACCGTTGTACTCGGCGACGGATAGCCCCATATTGAAATTGCCGGAAGAGTCCATCGGGCAGACCTGCAGCATCATGATGGCGAGTTCATCCCGGTTGTCGCTGTAGGCTTTCGGATTTTCCCGGAACTGCACGGGGATCGGCCAGCAACAGCCGGCCAGATTCATTTTCCGTTCAAGGCCGGAGAGGTGCGTACTGTTGTAGCGCACATGCTGGGCGGAGGGGTCTTTCTGCAG
>JAJQBO010000250.1 GCA_021203245.1 Planctomycetaceae bacterium | reverse complement strand
CTTAGCCTCGGCTCTCGCTGATTCGCTCACTATGAGCGGGAGCATTGATCTTGCCAAGTCAGATTTCGATGCACAGTATTCCTTTACCAGCACCGCATTTGGTCCAAACACGGGGCTCACTGTTACCAATATTTTTGGTAAGGAAGCGCCAGATGGCATTGCCAACGGTTCACTAACTGTTAATTTGGATACCGTTGACCTCGACCTTGATGCCATCTACGCGACCCTTAACGACACCCAAAAGGCTAACTTCGTTGCCGATGTTCAGGCTGGCAAGCTCCGAATTGAAGCCAGGGCAGCTGGCAGCCAAGCCAACCTGAGCGCGATGCTCATGCTGGTGGGCGATAAGGGAACGTATGCCTCCGAATCCATCGACCTGATGGATGGTAACGTACCGCCTGACGTTGATTGGGACAATCCTGTGGCTGCCGCTAATCCTGGGATTTTTGCAGGTGCAACAGTTACTGTCTCCGACTTGGATCCGGATGATATCGGATTTGATGCTGGTGCTATAGTGAACGCCTCCCGTACCTCTACAGTTTTCAAGGCGAATTCTCCTATTACCAGCATGGGTAAGACGGAGTTTTCAGCCGCAGATGCTAGTAATGCTGTAGCTGCGCCGATTAGTGCCACCGGTGCTTTTGGTGCTGGTCCCCATACTGCCACCCTCGCTAATGCTGAGCGAGAGGATGCCAGCGCCCTCACTATTACTATCGGTCGTGGTTCCTATACTGATGGTGACACAACGAATGCTGCAATAGCCAACCAAGCTATTACGGTCAGCGTTCAAGCTAATTCTGGTATGGAGAAGGGTAGTGAAACGTTTAGTGTTATCGCTACACTCAACGGTCAGCAATACATCCTTACTGATTCTTGGAACGGGTCGGACTCCAACATTGACGTCACAAACGTGAAGTTGATGGGAGGAACCCCAAATGCGACTGATTTGGAAGTTGCGGAAACGCTGAGTAAACTCGACTGGACGGCCAATACTACCGCCGCGAATAAACTCGACATCAGCAGTCTTGGTGTTACCTATGCGGGCGCTTCCAGAATCACCACGGATGCCATCACAGTCGCAACCGGGTTGTATAGCACCGAGGACCCCACGCAAGGCGAGGTCCAAATTCGTTTTAATGATTTCGACCCGACGGCTTTATTTGACCTTATGCCGGATGATGCGGCGCGCCAGCGGTTGAAAGATGCTATAAATAGCGGTACGGCAATGCTGAATGCGACTGTAAATCCTGCTGCCGGTGGTGATTGGGTTTTGAGCCTATCTCTGACCGACGCCTCAGGAACAGTATTGGCCGCTCTCGGAACAATTGGCCTCGACGATACGAATCTTACCGCCGGCAACCTTAATGACGATGGCGAAACGAATGGATGGGTGGCGTTAGCGGGTACTGTTGGCACTAACACTACTCCGGCGCTTGCCGGTCTCGAAATAAAGATCACCAATAGCTTCACAAAGGCTGATTATGGGCATAACGCGACCAGAAATCTGAATCCCGACACGACAACGACCTTGGCGCAGGACGGTAATGCTGTCGACGCCCTCGCAATCATGGACTCGGGTGCCAGCAAAGATTCCTACATCCTGACCGGCTTTACCCCCGCCAGCGCATCCACCCAGACGGGCGGCACGGCGAAGGACGATTCGGCCGCGCGTCAGCTCGGCACGGTCGCCGTCTTCAACAACCAGTTGGTGACCGACGCCAAGGGCAATTCTACTGGTGTTGTCGAGAAGGGTGTCACCAGTGTTGATATTACCGCCGAAGGCGTTGCCAGCATTCAGCTTGGTAAAAATACTGACGGCCAGGGCCGCATCTACGTCAAGTTTACGGACGACAACTCCTACGAACTCTACAAGGATTCGAGCATGTCGCAGGAGTCCCTGGTCGCCACCGGCATCAAGGGTATGGCTATCAAGGAAGCCAACAATTCCGGCCTGGAGGGCATGGTCCTCGACTTCACCGGCACCGAGCTGACGAAGCACAAGGGCACCTATTTCACCCTCGCCGGCATCGAAGGTAAGAGCACCACGACCGACGCAAACGGCGTCAGCCGCGACGGCGTCACCTATACCCGCGACGTCACCAACGAGACGAACACTGACGCCTTCTTCCAGGAGGATCGCACCCTCATCACCGGCGTTGAGTTGGGCAAAAACACCGACGTCGACGGCAAGATTTACACCAAGGCCGTCTACGACCACGACAGCGGCACGGTCAAGGTGTCTGCCTACAAGGACGCCCGCATGCGTGACGAGGACCTGGTTGCGGAATCGGAAGCCCTCGAAATCGGCGATGCCGAATCCATGACCATCGTCCTGAACGAAAAGCGGAACTCCGACAAGACCGCCGGCACCGGCCTCGGCATCGTCATGTCGACCGACGACCTGACCGCCCTGAAGAGCCTGACGAAGGACACCACCGTCAAGGGCGAAATCACCTTCAACAACCTCGGCGCGCGTATCTTCACCGAAGACTACGGTTCCGACGCGGTGCTGAAGATCACCCAGGACGAAGGCTCGATCTTCACCTACTACGGTTCGGGCGGTGCGTCGGAGCGTCAGGTGATTGACGGCGCCGACAAGAACAAGTCGTCCATCCAGTTGAACGGCCAGGACGCCACCTTGTCCATCAACGGCATGCAGGTCAAGACCAGCGGTCTCGACTTGTCGCTCGCGACCCAGGACATCCAGGCGCACCTGACCTTCAACAAGGGCAAGGTCGGTTCGACCACGCTGGCGCAGGTGGGCTATGACGACGGTTCCATCTTCACCAAGATCGGCGCGCTGAACCTCAAGTCAGTCGAGGCGGAGACGGACGGCAAGTACGCGGGTCTGTCCGGCCTGCTCGCCAACGCCGGCCACGTCACCAGCGAAACGATCGGTGACTTCAAGGGCGGCATGCAGCTCCAGCTCGGCGAAGGCTCGGGCGATTCCAACCGGACCGTCGTCGCCATCAAGTCCCTGACCTCGGAAAACCTCGGCCGCGTCGTCAAGGGCGGCTACTGGGACGGCGACGCTGTTTACACCGAGCGGACCCTGACCATGAAGGACGTTCTCGGCTCCAACGTGGCGAGTCTGAAGTCCGACCCGACCCTCGCGATGGAAATCATCGACCAGGCGATTTCGGACGTCTCGGAACTGCGCGCGACCATCGGTGCATTCCAGTCGAACCTGCTGCAGACCAACTCGAACAACCTGTCGGTCACGATTGAGAACATCACCAAGACCGAATCCGGCATCCGCGACGCCGATATGGCGGACGAAATGACGGACTTCACCAAGAACCAGGTCCTGCAGAACGCGGCGATGAGCATGATGTCGAACGCCAACGCCAACGCGCAGAACGTGTTGCAGTTGCTCCGCTAACCTTCAGCAGCACGGGTTTAGTCAATAAGTTCCAACCGGCCGGGGGGCGACCCCCGGCCATTTTCTTTGTTTCGGCAAAAGGGCGGGGGAAATCCAGTCGTTTTTTGGGGAAAACCGCTCGGGTTGTTCGCGGAGCAAGGGTCAATCCCCGTGGACCCCGGCCGAACCGCCCGTCTCCCGCGCTGGTGGATGCCCGCACGCCGGGGTG
>JAJQBO010000145.1 GCA_021203245.1 Planctomycetaceae bacterium | reverse complement strand
GTTATGATGGATAATATAGATAGAGGATATTTAAATCGGTTTATTTCGACAACGTATCGAGGTGTTTTATGGACAATCTGCTCGTCATTGCCGATCAAGACCTGCCGGCCAGCATCGCCATGGCCCACTCATTGTGTTCGTCCGCGGAATCGGCGGGCTATGGGATGGAATCCATGACCACGCAGTTCGCTTCCGAAGCCGTATTTCCCGACGGGGGTGGGCCGATGACTGCCTATACGGGACTCGCCGGCATGGTGCCGGTTCTGGGTGACGGGGGAACCGTCCTGCTGGTTGCCGAACCCCTGTACTGGTTCGATCTTTCGCGGGCGCAGCGGAACCGTATCGATGAGTTTTATCATCACATTATGCCAGCACGCGCGAAAAATACCGCCAGGGAATGCGTAATACTTATGGTGGCCCGCGAGAAACAAGAGGGAGCACTCGAGTGGCTCTCCCGGGTGTTTGCCGAATTGTGTCGTGATCATTCCGTGATTAATCGCGGTGTCTTCCAGATCTCGGACCTCGATTTCATGTGTTGTCGGACCGAAGGCGGATTTGACCTTGCCAAACCGGCCTGCAATAGGTAGACTTCACTGTCGACATGACTCTTTGCATTCGAACATTTACAGGCAACTACCCTGCGCAAACTTACCCTCCTTTATCCCGGTCAACCAGCGTCCTTGAGGAAGCGCCTTGGCATAAGGGTGGAAGCGGGTTAGACAGGATTATAGCATGGCTAAAAAGGGACGACGGAAGGGTGCCAACGACACTTCCACGATGGCGGTGAAACGCGCCTACGAATTCCTGCGCGACAAGACTATAGATTTCGGCTTTCGGCCGGGAGAGCGCATCAACGAAGTCGAGTTGACCAACGTGCTCAATATGAGCCGGGCGCCGGTTCGGGAAGCGTTGAACCGGCTGGTGGTCGGCGGCTTTGTCGGCTTCGAACCGGGCAAAGGCTTTTTCTGCCGGAAATTCAGCGTGACGGAAATTTCCGAACTGTTCGGCGTCCGCGAGGATCTCGAACTCGCGGCCGCCAGGCAAACCTGCCGAATCGCCAGCGACGAGCAGCTCGCCGCCCTGATGACCAACTGGCAGCCCATTGTCGAGGCCAGTTCTTCAATGAGCATCGACGAACTGATCGTCGCGGACGAAAAGTTCCATCTCGATTTAGCTTCCCTCGCCGGCAATTCGGAACGAATCCGCGTCTTGCAAAACATCAACGAACGCATCCGCTTTGTCCGGAAAATCAATATCGAAAGCAAACAGCGCCGTATCGATTTTCTCAGCGAACACAGCAAAATCGCCCAGGCTTTCTCAGACCGCGACGAAGACAAGGCGGTTGAATTGTTGCAGTACCATCTCGGCCTGAATTCGAAGGAGTTGAAGGCAAACATCCACGAAGGCTTGGCCCGGATTTACGCGGAGGAGCTTGTTTAGCTTTTCCGGCCGGAATCAGGTGAATCCCTTCTTTCAAACGACCAGCCCCAATGACGGGGCTGGGTTTTTTCTGTGCGCTCCTTACCTTCCATCACTCCCTCACCGTCACCCCGGCGTGCGGACGTTCACCAGCGCAGGAGGCGGGCGGTTCGGCCGGGGTCCACGGGAAAAAACGGTGAAGGCACCGGACTCAATCGGGTAGCATCTCATTCTGTAATCACCGTACGCCCCGTAGACCCCGGCCGAACCGCCCGTTTATCCCGCTGATGAACGTTTTTGACGCCGGGGTGACGTGTGGGGGAAACGGAATGGGCATACTGACGATTCCAGTTCGCCTAGCCGGTGCCGTAAATAGTCAAACGTGAGAATTGAGAACCAGCCCCATTTTTTGGAGGCTGGTTCTGCAAAACAACGGCTCGTCTACTCGGCATCCCGATACGTGGCCAGCCCGGCGAACAGCGCCTCCACATTTATCGGCTTGTCCTTGCTGGTCAGTTTGCTGACGATGATATTGGCCAGCGTCGCAAAGATAAAGGCGGGGACCAGTTCGTAGATCATGCTCTTCAGGGACGGCGTGTAATACCAGAGCACGGTAATGACCAGCCCGCTGACCATGCCGACGAACGCGCCCCACTTGGTCATCCCCCTCCAATAGGTGGAGAGGATGAAGATCGGGCCGAACGCCGCGCCAAGACCGCCGAACGCGAACAGGACAAACCAGTAAATCGTCTGGCTGTCGCTCAGGGCCAGGCCGATGGCAATGATGGAACAGACCACCATGATAATTCTCGACAAACGGACGATTTTCTTGTCGCTCGCCTCTTTGTCTACGATCGACTGGTAGAAATCCTTGGTTATGGCCGAGGTGGTGGTCAGGAGCAACTGGTCTATCGTGGACATGATGGCGGAGACAACGCCGGCGATGATGATGCCGCCGACGACGGGGTTCATGAGCTGGGACGAAATGAGGACGGTGATAAGCTCGGGATCGCCCTGCGGCAGGGCGGACACCTGGTCTTACACCAATCGGGCGAGCAGGCCGGTGAAGCAGGCCCCGGCGGCGCAAATAACGTTCCATAGCGCGTTCCCCATCGCAGCCTTATTCATTTCCGACACCTTGTTCGTGGACATATAGCGGGTGAGGATATGCACCTGGCCCCAGGAGCCGAAGGCAATCAGCACCATGCCGGCGATCCAGGCGTTGGAGGCAGCGCCGGTGGGATTGTTCAACAGCATCGGCTCGATAGCCATGATGCGGTCGATAATGCCTGTCCCCAGGTTGGTGATGAGGAGATAAATCGGCAGGATAACCAGGCTGACGAGCATCAGCAGCCCCTGGATAAAGCTGGTCATCATCACCGCTCGATAGCCGCCGGTCATGGTATAAATCATGACGACAACGGCTGAGAGAATGATGGCGTGGACCGGCTCCATGCCGAACAGGAAGGAAAACATCTTGGTGCTGCCCTTCAGTTGCGCACCGATATAACAGATGTAAAAGACCACGATGATCAGGACGGCGGTGAGGCGGAGCAGATTTGATTTGTCCTCCAGCCGGCTCTCGAGATAATCCGGCCAGGTGAGGTTGTCCATTTTGGCGGTGAAGATGCGTAGCCGCTTGCCGGCGTACGCCATGGCGAACAACTCGGTCAGCGCGTACAAACACACGGACCAGATGGATCCTGCGCCAAACAGATAGCCCGTCCCTACCATGCCGAGAATTAGCCAGGCGCTTCGGCCGGTCGAACCCGACGCGACAGCGGTCACCAGCGGCCCCATGCTCCTGCCGCCGAGATAGTATTCCTCCTCCGAACCGGATGCCCGCTTGCTGTAAAACACCCCGATGCCAATCATGGCCAGGATATAAAGGACCAGCGTCACAACGATAACCATCACCGTCTCCTTTCTAGAGGCTCTTATGTTTGGCCACCATGACATACCCGATTACCAGCACCAGGATCGGCACGAAAATCATCGTCAGGATTCCTACCATTGTTTTGATCTCCTCTAATAAATGACTTGCCGAAATTTGCCCTGTTCACAAACCGCCTGATTGCATCAATAATGTCGACAATTAATTATTCCGTTTAGACCTACTGTTCTGTCGACAGTACAGTAACACTTAAAAAGAGAGCCGGAGAGTATGCCGGCACGAAAGGCGCAATGCCTGTTGATGCTGATCAGCAGGCATTGCGCGGTCGGGAATATATCTACGATTTACAGGTGGGTTTGGGCGGTACGCTTGATGATGTCTTCCTGCACGTCCTTGTCGAGTTCGATAAAGTAGGCAGAGTACCCGGCGACGCGCACCATGAGGTTGCGGTGTTTCTGCGGTTCCTTCTGCGCGTCGCGGAGCGTCTTTTCGTCGACGACGTTAATCTGGACGTGTTCGCCGTATTCGTCGAAATAGCCCTTGATGACGGTTCCCAAAATGTTCAGGCCCTTTTCCCCCTTCGCCACGGCGGGGTCGAACTTCTGGTTGAGAAGGGTGCCGATAAGCGGACGGAACTGGTCGATTTTCGAAACCGAGCGGAGCGCGGCCGTGGGACCGTTACGGTCGTGATCGGCCGCGGGCGAGGCGTTGTTCGCAAGCGGCGTGAAGGCGTAGCGCCCGTCCGGCGTGGCCGCGACGCTCTTTCCCTGGAGCACGTTGAAGGACTGCGACAACACCGACAGCACATAGCGGCCGCCACGGTTGTCCAGGTACTTGTCTGTTTCGTCCGCCGCGATTTCGACAATGAGCCGCGCGATTTCGTCGACATAGTCGTCGTCGTTGCCGTATTTGGGCGCGTTGTAGAGCATCTGCCGGAGCGGTTCGTAATTCTTGAAATTGTCGCTCAGGGCGCGGTTCAATTCGTCGAAGCCGATCTTCTTTTCTTCGAATATGTACTTGCCGATCGCGGCGATGGAATCCGCCGCGTTGGCGAGCGAGGTGATAAAGGTTCCGGAGAAATTGTACTTCGCGCCGCCTTCCTGCAACGACATGCCGCGATCGATGCAGTCGTCCACCAGCGCCGACGACAACAACGCCGGCATCATGTTGGCATGGCACGCGCCGACGATATTGTAGGCGTCGCACATCAGCCGGGTGAAGTATTCCATCTGCTTCCGGTAGGCGTCCATGAAGTCTTCCAGCGTCTTCATGTCGTTGGGGTCGCCCGTCGGCAGGCCCACCATCTTGCCGGTGACGGGGTCGATGCCGTTGTTGAGAATGAACTCGACCAGCTTGACCGTATTGACATACCCAACCACCGGCCGGCCGTCGGATTTCCCGGTGACGTAATTCTCGACGCAGCCCTCGATACTCCAGTCGCGCGCCTCGCGTATGGTCGCACCTTTGGAGAGGACCAGGGGAATGACCAGCTTGTCGTTGAACATGGCGGGCGAGGCCAGCCCGCTTTGGATCATGCGAAGCGCCAGCTTGAACGCTTCGGGGTTGATGGTGTCATGGTAGCGGAGCGACAGCGAGGGCTGGGTGGTCTTGACGCCGAAGGTCGCCTCGAGGCAGCAGAAGGTGAATTCATTCGTGCCGTCTTTGCCGTCTGGCGTCATGCCGGCGATGGCGCAGTTCTGCCACATCGGATAGCCGGCAAAAGCCTGGGCGTCAAAGTCGTCCCGGACCTTGATGATTTCCGTGATCTTCAGCCACAGGCACTGCAGCATTCCGACGCACTGTTCGTGGCTGATGGCGCCCTTTTCCAGATCCGCCTGGTAGTACGGGAACATGGTCTGGTCGAAGCGGCCCAGGCCGATGGAGTGGCCGTTTGTCTCAATCTGCATAATCAGGTGCATGAACCAAAAGAACTGCAGCGCCTCGTAGGTGGAGCGGGGCGGATTTTCCGGAACGTTCGAACAGTTGGACGCAATTTGCAGCAGTTCCTGTTTGCGCGCCGGGTTCGATTCCTTCTCGGCCATTTCCATGGCGAGCTTTTCGTAACGGCGGGCAAAGGCGATGCATGCCTCGCAGGAAATAACCACGCCCTGCCAGAAATCGATCTGCCGCTGCGACGCCGTATCCACCACCGGAACCGAGGCAATCTTTTCCTTGGCCTGGCGGATAATCTCCTTCAGCCCAAGCTTCAGGACCTTCGGATAGTTGGGGACGACGTGGCCGGTCGAGGTGGTCCTGGAACCGACGGAAAGGACGCCCAGGAGTTCTGCTTCCTTGACCTCCTTGGTCAGCTTTTCGTCGACCAGTTCCTTGAAGCTGCTGTCGCGCCAGAATTCCAGCATGTCCCGGAGCTCCGCCTTGTTTTCGTCGCTTATCTGCAGGGGATCGGTGCCACGGGTGGAGAAGGTGTCCAGCGTGCCGAGAATCCAGTTCGCCCCGTACTCGGGGAACACGGGCACGCCACGGAACGCCTGGGCGTGATTGCCGACGAAGAGCTCGTCGTCGGCGATGTAAATCGTCATGTTCTCCAGGAGGTGACGGAGGAGTTTGGCGCGCTTGAGAAGGGGCGCGTCGCACGAGGGACGGCTGTAAAACTCCGTCGTCAGCCTGGCCCGTTCGACGCAGATGTGCGGCAGTTGCCCGCGAAGGCGGGTGCGCAAGCGTTCGACCCGATCCGTGACCTGCGGTTCGGCTTCGGCATAAGCGGCGTAGTCGGGTTTTTCCAAGGTGGTGGCCATTTCCTGATTCTCCTTTATTCGGTGCGGAGTTGTTCCTTGATTTTATCGCCGAATGCGCGGGTGCGCAGCGTGCCTTCCTCGATGCAGCCCTTAACCGCGGCCTTGAAGCCGTGCTGATCGAGGTAATAGAGCATGCGGGCGGTAATGCCGCCGGGCGTGGCGGATTGGTCGAGAATTTCGCCCAGCTTGTCCGGCCGGCCTTCCCATACCTTCAGTGCGCCCTTCACGGTCTGCATGACCAGCTCGCGCGAGGTCTTATAATCGATGTCCATCAGAACCGACCCTTCGATGCTCGCCTGGAAGAGACTGAGGAAGTGCGCCAGGCAGGTGACGGCTGTGACGGCGTCAATCTGGTCTTCCCGCAGGGCGAAGCACTGCCCCATCGGAGAGAACAGTTCCATGATATCGCTTTTTTGCTCGTCGTTGACAAGGCTGTTGAAGGCGACGGCGATCGCGCCGACGCCGATTTTGCTCGGCGGGTTGGGAAGGGACCGGGCGACGGCGGCCTTTTTCAGCTTTTGCTCAAACAGCATGATGGGAATGCCGGCGGAAATCGAGACAATGGCGCGACCCTTCATGTCGCAATCCTTAATCTCGTCCACCGCTTCGGCCACGTATTCGGAACGGATGCAGGAGAAAATGTACTGCGACGCCGCGACCACCTCGACGTTGCTCGAGGCGGCATTGACGCCGAACTTCTCCTTGATATGGGCGCGGCGCTCGGGATTCAGGTCGAAGATGGCAATGTTCTTCGCCTTGACCAGTTTGTTGGAGAGCATGTTGGAAATCAGCACTTCGGCAATTTCGCCCGCACCCATGAACCCGACCTTCTTTGTTGCAACAGCCATAGTCATTGTCTCCGATAGTATGTCGTGTTAGCGCTTTTTAAAGAATGACTGGTTCCTGACTGCGTTTTACGGCTATAACTGGAATAAGCCGAAAAGCGCAGAGGAAGGTTCAAATTCAATTTAAAACGCTATAACGAGAGTAAAAAGGGCATCTTCGGCCGGTTGTTACCGCCGAAGATGCCGTGATGTAAGGGGGTTATTTGCCCAACATTGCCGGTTGCGGCTCGCCTTGCAGCACTTCATCGTCATCGTCCGAGGTCGGGGCCTGACGCTCGAAATTGGCGGCGCTCCGTTCCACCGAGCCGGTGATGTGCCTGTAGAGGACGCAGAGACTGATGAGAATGCCCACCCAGCCGGCGATGGGGATGATAATGTTGATAAGGACCGAGAAGTGCAACTGGCCGCCGAAGAGGGCGATGAACGCGCCGATAATGACCATGGCCCGGAACTTGACGGATTTTTCGTCCGCTTCCAGCGTCATGAAGGGAGCCCAGAGCAGCGGCACGGCGGTGGTGAAAATGCCCAGGACGACGACGACGGAATAGAAAACGCCGAGGCCGGGGATGATGTTGTCGGCCATGCCGAGCGCCGGCGCCTGCAGGTGATAGACCTGTTCCATGCACGCCAGGAGGCCCATGTTGATGGCACCCGCGCCAAAGATGAACAAGAAGCCGCCCAGGGAACCGCCGAGAATCGCTTCCTTGCGGCTCGACGCTTCGGTGCCCATGCCGGCCAGGAAAGGAACCATGAGAATGGTCGCGGCGGTGCCGTTGAGGACGCCGGAGATTATCCAGGAGCTCGAGGCCTTGAGGGGCGGCGGCTCAACCGATGCCAGGAAGGCGTCGGCGGCCGGGACATTGCCCGCATACATGATGAAGTTAATAAAGCCGACAGCGACCGCCACGACGATGATGACAGGACCGATTCTGCCAAGGACCGACACCATCCGCTTTAACCCGAGAAGGACCACGATGAGGGTGCCGATCATGAGGATGACGCTGCCGGTCCAGCGGTTAAGGCCGTAGTATTCGTGCATCACCGTGCCTGCGCCGGAGAGCATGAGAACGTAGAGGCAGTAGAGATAGATGGCGCTAAATACCTTGACGAAGATGCCGATGAACTTGCCGCCGTAGACCGCGTAGATATCGGCGGGGTTTTTCAGCATCAGTTTGCGGCCGTCCTTCATCAGGGTGCAGGCGAGGTAAATCATGACGATGAGACCGAGAATCAGCGCGCCGATACTTTGCCACACGCCGAAATTGGTGAAAAACTGCATCACCTCCTGGTCTGTCGCGAACGCGGAGCCAATGAGATACGCGACGATTGCGCCGGCAAACGTGATGACCTTTGAATAATCAACTTTCTCTCCCATCGCACACTTCCTCCACAAGAGAACCAAAAAATTGAGTTGCGGGCCGACGAAACGCCTGCCATCGCGGGACAATACCATTTTGGTTGATGCCGCTAATACAAAGTTGGGGGCGTTCTGTTTGAGGGTGTTGAGAGCCGATATCGGCGCATGGCGAGAAGGTTCTTTTTTCTGTCGACACTTTAACAGACACATAAATCAATCATTTAAAATTATTTTTTGATAATATGTATCTGTCGACAGTATATATGAACAATGGCGTATTGTCAAATTGATTTTACTGTCATTTATTCGATTAACCCATTACCTGTTCATTTGTATGGAGTAACGCGATACCATATTTCTATCTTAATCGACTATTTTAGGGATTCCGGTATTTTTTTCCCGACGCTATTCCGCTCTTGTGGTACACTGAGATCATGGTAAAAGAACGGGGTGAACCTTCCTTCGTTTCGCTGTCGTCATTTCCGCATTTTTCATCACACCATAGGGGGTACGATGCACACCGGTACAATCTTCAATATTCAAAAATGTTCCATCCACGACGGGCCTGGCCTGCGCACCCTGGTTTTTCTCAAGGGGTGTCCGCTGCGGTGTTTATGGTGCGCCAACCCAGAATCGCAAGCGTTTGGCCCCGAATTGACCGACAGCCCGTCGAAATGTATCGGCTGCGCCGCCTGCGTGGCTGTATGTCCGCACACCTGTCTCTCCCTGAACGGGGACGGCCGGCGCGTCGACTTCGCCCGCTGCGACAACTGCGGCGAATGCGTCACGCACTGCCACGCGAAAGCGCTGCAGATGGCGGGTGAAAATAAAACGCCGGAAGGGGTGGTCGAAACGGTCCTGCGCGACAGGGCCTATTACGCCCGCTCGGGCGGCGGCGTCACCTTTTCGGGCGATGAACCGCTGTCGCAGCCCGATTTTCTCCTGGACACGGCGCGTCGGTGCAAGAAGGCGGACATACACGTCACCATAGAAACCTGCGGCTGCGGCGATTTCACCCGCTTCGCACCTGTTCTGGAGTTTGTCGATCTGGTTTTCTTCAACCTGAAGTGCGCCGACCCGGAGCGCCACAAAGCCCTTACCGGCCTGTCGAACGAAAAGATTCTCCGCAACCTCGCCGCCATCGACGACAACATCGCGGAAATGATTATCCGCATCCCCGTCATTCCCGGGTGCAACGACGATGACGACAACCTGCAGGCCCTCGCCGCCATCATCCGCCCCCTGAAATCGGTCAGGCAGGTGGAGTTGATGACCTACCATACCCTTGGCGAACCGAAGTACGCGATGCTGGGCCGCGGCTACGAACTGCACGGCGTCCAGCCGTCGTCGGCGGCGATTATGGAATATTGCGTCGACCTGATGAACGCCGCCCTGGACGACTCGGGCAAAACCTGTTTCTACGAAAAAGCGTAGGGCAAAGAAAAACGACCGGCCGGATTGTGTCCGGCCGGTGCAGTTTTCTAGGATGAAGGCACGAGATCGGCGAATTGTCCGCCACTGGCCCGGAGAAGCGTTTCCGGAGTCATCCGTAGCACGACGCCCGGCGTGCCCGATCCGACGACCACATGCCGGTGGTGCCGGACAGCCGTGTCGATGAAGGTGGGGAAGGCTTCGCGCATGCCGATGGGAGAACAACTCCCTCTGACATAGCCGGTCAGGTCCGCCATCCTCTCCTGCTGGACCATCGAGCACTGACGGCACCCCGCCACCGCCGCCACCTTTTTTATGTCCATAATGCTGGTCCCCGACATGACGCAGACGAAGTATTTCCGCTTGTCTCCGCGCAGGACAAGCGTCTTCAGCGTCCTCTCTAGTGGCTCGTCGATGAGAGCGGCCAGGCGCACGGCGCTGTGATCGTGCGGATCCGGATCGAAATCGACCCGTTCGTACTGTTCCCTGAGCGCGTCCAAAACCGCGATTGACGACAACGGCGCATCTGCCATCGAATTCCCCCTGGTCAATCCCACCGGGCCTTGGTATGATTCATCAAGCCCGTTTCTTTATCCACAACAGGACCAGACAATGCTCACCATCACCTTTGACGAGACGAGCAGACGGCCGCGTTACGAACAACTGTACCGCTTCATCCGCGACGAAATCGCCTCCGGCGGGTTGCCGGTCGGCGCCAAGCTGCCGTCCAAACGAAGCCTGGCGAAGCACCTCAGTATCAGCCTGAACACGGTTGAAAACGCCTACGCCCAACTGGCTGCCGAAGGATTCATTGAGACGGTGGAGAAGAAGGGCTACTACGTCCTCCCCGTCGTCAGGAGAAAACAGCCGACGCCCGCGCCCACACCCGCGCCCGAGCAGCCGGCCGCGCGGCCCGGCGGCACGGCGTCCGCCTTTGTCCTCCGCACCAACGCGGTCGACGCGGGGTCGTTTCCCTTCGCGACCTGGAGCCGACTTATGCGGGACAGTCTGCGCGAAGACCACACCAGCCTGGTGCGGGAACTGCACCCGCAGGGCGACCGCGATCTCCGCCGGCAAATCGTCGACTATCTGGCCGAATACCGGAACATGCATCCGGCGCCCGATCAGATCGTGATAGGGGCCGGGACCACCTATCTCCTCGGTATGCTGACAGAGCTCCTGCCAAAGCGGAAATTCGCCATCGAGGAGCCTGGATACACCATGCTGGCGCGGACCCTGCAAAGCAGGGGCGCGCCGTTCGACCCCGTCCCGGTCGACGACGAAGGCATGGACCCGGTGTTGCTGAGGCTGTCGGAGGCGGACGTCTGCGTCGTCACGCCGGCGAACCAGTTCCCCCTGTGCCAGGTAATGAGCATATCGCGCCGCCTGCAGCTTCTCGACTGGGCCTCGGAACGGCGGCACCGCTATATTGTCGAAGACGATTATGACAGCGACTACCGCTATGCCCTCAAGCCCGCGTCCACCCTGTACAGCCTCGACCGGAGCCAGCGCGTCGTTTATTTCAACACCTTCGCCCGCACCCTGACGCCGTCACTCCGAATCGCCTACATGATCCTGCCTCCCGCCCTGCTGGACGTCTATCTCCCGCGCAAGCAGTTGTATTCGTGCACGGTCTCGGGGTTCGAGCAACGGACGCTCTTGCGGTTCATTCGCGGCGGCCATTATGAACGCCACCTGAACCGCATGCGGACCATTTACAAACGACGACGCAACGCGTTCCTGGCCGGACTGCAACCGCTGGTCGACCGGGGGAAAATAGCAATCGCCGGCATGGAGGCCGGACTGCATCTGCTGCTTTCCTCGATGCCCGGGCGCGGCGAAAAGGCCATGGTCAAGAAAGCGGCGGAGAAAGGCGTCACCGTTTTCGGGCTTTCCGACTTCTTCCATGCCGAAGCGCCGCAGACACACACCGTCGTCGCCGGCTTTGGCGGCCTTGACGAGCAGGCTTTGCACCGCGCAGCGGCAGCGCTGTGCCGCGCCTGGCGATAATCCAACCACCGCCTCAGCGCCTGGCGAATCTGCGGACCGCCATCCTCACCACACGGTCCATAAGGGGAAACAGCGCCTGCGCGACCGGGCCGACCAAAAACACCGCGATGACCGTGCCGATGCCAATGACGCCGCCCAGCAGGCTTCCCGTCACCGCCAGAAAAACATCCAGTCCCATCTTGGCCCACCGATACTGAAAACAGTACCGGTCGGAAATAATGATGGGCAGGAGGTCGGCGGCTCCCAACCCGCTTTTCGCCTTGATGAGGAGCGCATAGCCGGCGGCAATGAGGACTGTCCCGACAACGACCACGACAATCCGCAGCCAGATGGGCGAAGCGGGACCGATGCAGCCCGCCAACAGCCAGTGGTAGACATCGATGAACGGCCCGGCGAAGAAGGAACACACCACCGTTCCGGGCAGGACGTATTTCCGGGCGATAAACCAGAGCGCCACCATAATCAGAACGGTGAGGGACGCGTGGGCGCTGCCGACGCTGATCGCCAGCTTGCCGGCGACGCCCTGGGCAAACGCCGTATACGGATCGGCACCGAGAGCGGGCAGAATAAACAGCGTAACGCCGAATTGCCCGATCGACAGCGCCATAACCATGACCAGGAGGCGGACAACCCACTCACGCGTGGTTCGCCTGGCCTTGAGGCGGCCAGAGCGTTTCACCGCTTCGTCGTACTGATCGACAGCGCTCACAGGCTGATTTCGTCCCCCGCGCAGAGCGCGCAGGCCTCGAATGCCGGATGGGCCAGCATCCTCTCCCTCGCGATATCGCCTGAACAATGGGACAAGCCAAGGAGGCGGACGCCTTTTTCCCTGAGAGTCTCCAGGGTGAAGTCTATCCGGTCCGGCGTCGCTTCGATAAGATGGGTCCCGCCCCACACGCCGCGGACCGGCAGGGTCAGCCGCTTTTCCACCGTCTCGACGATATTCAGGACGCCCGGGTGCGAACAACCCACGAACAGCGCGACGCCGTCCCCGAAGCGAACAGCGAGACTGATCTCGTCGGCAAAACGGTCCGGCTCCAATTCCTCGCCATGCCGGACCACATACCGGTCGGGAATTGTCTCCACCTGGTGAACCCTCTCGGGATTGCCGACGGCCCAGCAGCCCGGACAGACTTCCACCATGTCCCCGCACACGTCGTGGCCGATACCGGCGTCGGCGAGGAAATCCGGACCGAAGTTCGGCCCCATCCGCGTCAGACGCATGTCCTTGCGGCTGAATTTTGGCGTAAAAAATCCCGGCCCGGTCAACAGCCGCGTGACGCCCCCCATATTCGCCACCGCGCGAAAGCCGCCGGTGTGGTCGTAGTGGCCGTGGCTGATCACGACTGTATCGGCCGCGCGAACATCCAGGCCAAGCGCCGCCGCATTGCGGACCAGCGCATCGGTGGAACCGCAGTCGAACAGGACGATCCTGCCGTCGATATCGAACAGCAGGGACAGCCCGTGTTCGTGAACGAGAGCGCGATGGGATGGGACGGCATCGTCAATCAGGCAGGTAACAGTCGTCATGGCGTGCCTTTCCTCAAGAAGTCGGGACGGCCCTGTTCCGCATACCGCGGCGTATCGTATTTTCCGGCGAGAAGGCGGCACATTACAAGATAGACGGCGCTGCTGAGCCGGTTCAGCGACTGAATGATATCGGGGCGGGTCAGTTCGCCTGCATCGTCGGTGAATGCCTGTATCGCGGCGATTTCCGTCTCACGGACGGCGGTCCGGAGCGCATTCACCGCCACGAACGCCTTGCCCATTTCGTAATGCGGGATCATGTGATCGACGCCGCAATACTTCGCCGGATTATGAGAGTGCAATCGAAGCTCGTCGTGGGAGAGACCGAGCAGGGTATCGTCCTTGCAGGGCATGCCCGACACCTCGCACATGAGAATGCGGCTTATCGACGACATGACGTCCTGGAGATCGGCGGCGGCGTTGGCATACCGTTCATCCGTGACGACGCACTGCGCTTCCATCGTCCTGGCGGCGAGTGGGTCCAGCTTGCCCCGGAATATAATGCGCGGGTGCGTCTTCAGGACCAACTGCCGCCCGAAAAGCTGCGTCATGTGTTCGGGCTTTGTCTCATGGCGCGTGCCGGCGTTGTCCACATATCGGGATTCGGTTAAAGCCATGGAAAGCCTTTCGTTGCCCTGCCTGAACAAGTTCAGGCCATGTCGTCCGCGAAGATGCGGGCAAAGCCTTCGTGCACGTGGGAGCGGAGATCGGCGGCGCTGAAGTAGAGGTGGTGGGCCATGAGTTCCTTCACCTTTTTCCCGTCGCGCGCGGCGATGGCGCCCAGGACCCGGCTGTGCTCGCCGATGATCGTGGCCCGGCGGCCTTCCTCTTCCAGGTTTATGCGCCGGACAAACCGTATCCGCTCGTTGATGTTACGCATATACTTGACCCGTTCGACGTTGCCGCCCAATTCGGTGAGGTCGAGGTGGAACTGCTCATCGCAATCCACCAGCGTCTCGATGTCGAGGCCGCACTGGTTCTTGACGATTTCGGCCCAGCCGACCCTGACGATTTGAATGTCTTCGTCCGACGCATTGGCCACCGCATCGCGGACCCCGGCCAGCTCCAGGTCCGAACGGATTTCGAAAAGTTCGGTGACTTCCTTGACGCTGAGCCTGCGGCACAAAAATCCCTTGCCCGCCTCGAAAGCGACCAGCCCGTTCATGACCAGCCGGTTCAACGCCTCCCGCACCGGCGCGCGGCTCATGCCCAGGCTTCCGGCGATTTCCACCTCGTTGATGCGTTCTCCGGGACGGAAGCCGTAGCGTATCGCCTGCTGGCGGAGATACTCATACGCGCGCTCGACCGCCCGGGCCGTGGAGGTACCGCCATTATCGTCCCATGCTTCCTTTTTCTTTGACGATCGTGCCATGGTAAACTGTCTAACTCAGGTGAGGATTGGAAAAACTTTCATGAGGGCGTTGCCGAGTTCGCCGTCCCGGACGATGATGAGCCCGGCCTCGCGACGGCGATGCCTATGAGGATAAGAATCCCGCCGACAGCTTGCGCAAGTGAGAGACGCTCGCCCAGGAAAACCCACCCCAGCATCGCCGCAGCGATTGCCTCGATAAAAATGACCAGCGAAGAAAAAACGGTCGGCAGGCGGCCAAGGGAGACGGTCATCAGCCCCTGCCCCGCGACCTGCGACACCAGGGCCAGACCGAGCAACGCAGCCACCCCCCGCACCGATGTCGGGAAAAAGCCCACGCCGGTATACCAGCTATGCATCGCCGCTATCACAAGGAGCGCCACGGCGGTCACGCCGGTCTGCACCAGGGTGATCCTGGCCGCCACGCCCCCCTTTTGCCGGGCATGACCGATGGCGAGGAAATACAGGCCGAAAAAGAGCGCGGTAATAATGCCGTAGATGTCGCCGCGCAAATATTCCGGATTGACGCTCATGGTCTTGCCGACAAGGATGCCGCCGCCGATCAGGCAGATGAAAACGCCGACGAAGGCGGACCGCGCCACCGACTGCCGCAAGGCCAGCCAGGTTATGCCGATGACAAAGACCGGCATGAGCGTCGCGAAAAAGGTGGCGTTCGCCACCGACGTGCTGAGTATGGACAAGTGCCAGAAAAACAGGTCGCCGGTAAAAGCCAGCCCCGCCAGAAATGGGAAGAGGAGGCTGGATTTCTCCGGCGGGGTGGTGACGGAAGCGCCGCCATTGCCCGAACGCATCCAGATCATGAGAAAAGGAAGCGCCAGCGCCATGCGCCAGAATGCGCTCGCGAACGGACCGACTTCAGCGGCGGCATAGCGGACGAAAAGAGGCGATGCGCCCATGCCGACAGCACCGAAGACAAGCGCGAGAAACGCCGTGGAAAACGTCAGTTCACTGCGCTCCAGGGTTTGCGGATTTTCGGACATTGCGGTTCGCCTCTATAATGATGACGGAACGTTACACCATATCAAACATTTCAATAACCGCCGTTATGGCGAAATACAGGAGTGCCGGCGTGGCGATATATTTGTACAGCACGTCGACCCAGGGACCATATTTGAACGCCGAGGTCGGATTGACCCATTCTTCCCGCACCCGTTTTGCCTTGAAAATCCAGGCGCAGTAGATGGCGATCAGGGTCGCCGCGATGACATAGAGCAGGTTGGCGATGAAGAAGTCGAAGATGACAAAGAAGGCGTCACTCCACACGCACGGAATCGCGCCGACGGCCGCGATGACGGCGAGGATGACGACCGCTTTCTTGCGGCTCCACTTGAAGCCGTCGATGACGGTGGTGGCCGGCACTTCAAGCAGCGCGACGGAAGTGGAGAAGCCGGCGAACAGCAGCGCCAGCAGAAACAGGAACATCCAAATCATGCCGCCACTCATGTGTTCGAAAACCTTGGGCAGGACCATGAATACCAGGCCGGGACCGGACTGCGGGTCAAGCCCGAAGAGAATGACGGCGGGCAGGGTGACGAACCCGGCGATAACGCAGATCAGGAGCTGGGTAATGTTCAGGGTGACGAAATCCGTCGCGATATCGGCTTTTTCCGACAGGTAGCTGCCGAAGGTGAGGAGATAGCCGGGGCCAAGACCAATCGCGAACAACGCCATCCCTGCCGCGCTCAGCCACAAGCCAGGCCGGAGCCATTGACTGAAATCGGGCCTGACATAAAACTCGATGCCTTCGGAAATGCCCGGAAGGGTAATGATGTGGATAGTCACGACGACAAGAATGATGAACAGGCCGGGCAGGAGTATTTTACAGATCTTTTCGATGCCCCGCTTGATACCGCCCGTACAGATGACCGCCGTGATCGCGATGATGACCAGCGACAATCCGTAGGCGAGAGGCTTGTTGGCGCTGAAGTTGTTATAGAACGCTTCGGGATCGGCGAGGAAGGGCGCGCCGGCGATGGTGTAGAAGAGGTAGCCCAGCACCGTGCCGATGACGATCACATAATACATGCACAGACCGAGCGGGATGAACGCCATCATGTAGCCTAGGATGCGCGTCCAGCGCTTGCCGGTCATCTTCTCGAACGCGCTGGCCGCGCCCTGGCGCGTGTACCGGCCGAGGCCAATCTCGCCGAATCCGGCCAGAATCACGAGAATGCAGATGATGAAGAACGCGAGGACGAACGCGCCGCCGCCGTTCTGAGCCGCCACCATGGGGAAGCGCCACATCGCGCCAAGCCCGATGGCCATGCCGAGAAGAGAAAGAATGTAGCCGATGCGCGATCCCCAGTTTTCCCGGTTCGCGTCGTTTTTTTTCGCCTCACTACTCATAGCGCCGCTCCTTTCTTATACCTCGTGCTTGTTTTTAAGTGCATGCCCGATGAGAATGGCGCTTCCTCCCCCGAGGGCAATGACGTAAAAGGCGATCATGATCCATGATCCGATCGATAACATGGCTTTCTCCTTTTCCAAAAGTTCTCGTTGTCCAAAGCGGGGCGTCCGACCGAGACGTACGGGAGCTCCGGCCGGTCCGTTACCCCCGTAACCGCCTTATTCGGCGACGGCCGCAGGCCTTCTCACACTGTAGGAGCGCGTTGCGTCGAGGATGTAATCCACCAGGCATTCCGCCTGATTCGAGCAGTTGACGCCGAGGGCGGCGACTTCCTCCGAAACGTCCACCGGCAGATCGCTGCCGTCCTGCGTTTCGTTTATCAATCCGCCCATGATGAGTTTGGCGTTGATGTCGTTCTTCCGGAACGTCTCCATCACCTCCTTGGCATAGGTCAGGGCGATGCCGTTGAAGGTGCTCATCAGCACCACCTTGGCCTTGGTCTCGTGGATGGCGTCCACTAGTTCCTCCGTCGATACCGTGCTGCCGAGGTCGAACACCGTTCCGCCCGCTTCCAGGATGATGGCCTTGCATATCTCCTTGCCGAACTCGTGGACGTCGGTGCTGCCGACAATCACCCTGATTCCTTCGAGGGCCTTGTTTTCGACCCCCTCCATATGCTTGACCAGGTTGTCCTTTTTGTCGGTGATGGTTTTGATGATGTTGGTGGGGCGGACCGGCACGCGGCCGCGCATGGCGGTGCGGACGGAACGGCCGACGCCGAAGGCGATTTCGAGCTGCTCCGGCTTGATGCACTTGAGCATCGCCAGCAATTCGCCCGGGTGGGAGATGTCGACGTGCATGTCGTCGAGCGCGTTCAGGGTGCGCTCGAAGAAGATGATGCCGCAGGTGACGAGGATTTCCGACTCGGCTTCGACCATGTCCCAGTTTATGAACTTGGCGTACATCGGCGCTTTTTCGATCATGATGTCGACGGTGCGGTTGGCCTCGATGATTTCCTCCACCGACGGGATGCGGGCCGCTTCGCTCACCGGAATGGGCGTGACCGCGTGGCCGCTGGGATACTTGTACTGGCCGATGGCGTCGGCGAGGCTGAAGGAACCGAGCGCGCCGGCGTTGCGGGCGAAGTCCATGCCGAAGTCGATGGTGTTGCCGTAGATCATCGTGCCGGGGGTGTTGTATTTGTTGATTTTTCCCATGGCGCGGTTGAAGATGATGCGCAGGATCGGATCGCTGAAGAGGTTGCCGAAGCAGTGGCTTATGCGCGCGCCGGAGAGATCCTCGGCGATATAGCGTTCCAGGATGGCCCAGCCGACGAGGTTGGCGAGATCGTGGAACTGCGAGCCAAAGCCGTCGTCGAGGTTGGAATGGACGATGGTGCCCACTTCCGAATACATGCCCATCAGCATCAGGGCGCGGACCATCTCGGCGGTGCGTTCCAGTTCGCGTTCGATGCCGGGATATTCGTAGGAATAATACTGCGAGACGTTGCCGATGGAGGTAACCCCGGCGGCGAGGGCGAGCCGGGCGTTCTCGAACGAATTGAGGGAGCCGATCATATGATCGCCGAAGTGCGGCTGCACGGGGACGACCTGCCCCACCGCCCGCCATTCCTCCTCCGTCTCGAAAACAATGCCGGTGCCGACGGTGATGTTTTCCCGCAATTCCCTCGGCACGCCCATCACCCAGTCGAGGGTCACGCCGAAGCGGTCGATGCTCGAGCCGGTGCTGGTCAGGGCTTCGTAAATTCTCCTGAAGCCTTCGGCCGTGCTTTCCCAGGAGTTCCAGCCGATATGGGAATGCTTCATGGTCTGGCCGTGAGCCATGCAGTGCTTTTTGTATTCGCCTTCGGACTTGACGTTGTGCTTTTTCATAAACAGCGTCTGGCCAAGCCGCATGTTGTCGACCACCTTTTTGGCATCGCTGCGCAGGCTCTTGACGTCCGGCAGATCCTTTTCGTTGAATCGTCGTGTAAACTCCAATGCTATAATCGGTCCCTTTCCTTACAAACGACTTAAACTGTTTTTCATGATTCGCATCGCCAGATCGGCATCGTGCTGCCGCAGTATTCCCGCGGCGTAAAAAACATAGCGCGCATCGAGATAGAATTCGGCGCTCTCGGGCAGGAGCACGTCGGCGTCGCGCGGATTCGAGCAGGCCCGCCGGAGTATCGCGCCCGGGTCGGTCGAATTGACCAGCGGTCCGCCCGTCCCGATGACGGTGCGGATAGGGCTGACGTTCTTGCCGTACTGAAGCGAGGTGACATTGCTGGAATGCACATACTTGATGCGGCCCGAGTGCCGCCGCGCCGAAACATGCACCGCGCCCGCCGCGATAAGGTGATCCACTTTCTGCTCGAGCGGGCAGTCGGGAACATAATTGGTGTTGTCGACCCGCTTGTGGATAAGCTGGCGCAGGGATTCGGGCGGGATGCCGAGATCGCCGGCCGTCTTTTCCCAGCCGAGCTCCTCCATCAGGCAGATGGACGATTCGCGCATGCCCATGTCGCCTTCGACCGTGCGCCGCGCATACGGTTCGGGCGAACCCATGAGGCGCGCGCCCTGATACCCGGTTTGCTCCACATAACTGTGGACGTCGGTAGTCGCGCCGCCGATGTCCACGATCATCAGGGGACCGACTCCCTCCTCCGCGCTCGTCCCCAGGGACAATAGCTCCCCCGCCTCGAGGACCGCCGCCGGCGTCGGCATCAGCGGACCTTCGAGCCGCGACTGTACGCCGGAGAGGCCTTTCATGTTGACGATGCTTTTCATGAACACGTCGCGGATGATGCGTTCCGACGGTTTTGTTTCGAGCGCGCCGACCCGGGGAATGATGTTATGGACGATAAAGCATGTTTTTTTCGACGTGAGAAACAGGCTGCGGACCGTCTGCGCCATGCGGCTGTTGCCGGCATAAATGACTGGAGCGGCGATATTGCTCGCCGCCAGCACGGTGGCGTTATGGAGGACCGCCTCGGTGCTGCCGTCCTCGTAGCCACCACAAAAAAGGATGATCTCGACATTGAGCTGCTCAAGACGTGCCATATCCTCGTCCGACAGCTTGCCTACAAAGGTGCCGAGGATTTTCGCCCCCGCGCCGAAGGCCGCGTTCCGGCCCGCGCTGGTGCTGAGCGTATGGGACAGACCGATAACCACCATGCGTAATCCGCCGGCGGCGCTGCTTGACGCGAGTTTGCAGGACTCTTCAAACGCGTCCGACCCGATTGCCTCGCGGGCGGATTCGAAGCACTGCTCCAAACAGAGCGTGGCGTCGGTACGCACGGTGGAAGGGAAACGGGCGGTATGGATGATATCACCCGCCTGGCGATCCGCAACCGAGAGTTTGGTGAAGGTGCTGCCGAAATCAAGTAGTATGAAATACCTCACAATGCTTCTTTCTCCAAGAAAAGGGTTCTGCGGGTTTCCTGCCCGTTAAATGGCGGTGCGAATTATGTGGATACCCGTACTGTACCATATACCGGTACATGAGCGAACCCTCCACGTACGAATGGAGGAAAGGGAAGGAAAGGAGGAGAGGAAAATAGCCGAGTGTATCCGGCTACGTCGAAGGATGCGTGGTCAGAGGAGAATGATGCGCAAGGCGTTCACTTCCCTTGCCGGCGAGCCGATTGGCAGCCGCCGGGTAATGCGGGGAGCGCCCAACCAGCGCTCCCCCGTGTGTGCCATTGTTACTTCGCCTTGAGCTGCTTGACGATTTCGTTGCCGCGGTCGCTGCCGATGCCT
>JAJQBO010000185.1 GCA_021203245.1 Planctomycetaceae bacterium | reverse complement strand
GCTCCGGAGATCACCATGCCGGTTCAGTATCATTACCGTCTACCCGTTCACGAAGGCTCTTAAAACGCTTTAAAGGACTCCCGCAGCGCTCCACAGGCGGGCCAGGGCAGTAGTTCTTCGAAAAATCCGCGTGTCATGGCAGGGCCCGCCACCCCGGCGGCGCCGAAGGAGTGTTGTCGTCCATTCACGGCGAACTCCGACGGCGGCATGGGAGATGAGTCACCAAACCGAGCGTTGACCGTCGCGCCCATAAAGGAGAATCGGAATGAAGAGATGGAAAATGTGGATGGCCTGTTGTGTTCTCGTTCTGGCCGCGGTGCCGGTTGGAGCCGGGGAGGTTCGGGTGTCGTTCGTTTGCCGCGCCATGAATTCTGAATTCTGGCAGTCGGTGCGCGCCGGGGCGCTGGCGGCGGCGGAGGAAAACCCCAACATCGTCCTGACCGTCATGGCGCCCGACGCCGAGACGGCGGTGCAGCAACAGGTGCAGATCGTCGAGGACGAGCTGGTCAAGGGGATGGACGTCCTCGTCATCGCGCCGTGCGGCGAGGAGGAACTGACGCCGGTCATGATCAAGGCCCATGAGCAGGGCGTGCCGGTGGTGGTGATGGACGCCGACACCTCGTGGCAGGACAAGGTCGCCTTTGTCGGCACCAACAACGTGGTCGGCGGCAACATGGCGGGCGAATTTATTGCCAAAAAGCTGAACGGCAAGGGCAAGGTGGCGATCATCACCGGCATCATCGGCCACAGCCCGGCCATGAACCGCACGGCCGGAGCGCAGGAGGCCTTTGCGAAATACCCGGGCATCGAGGTTGTCGCGGTCCAGCCCGCCAACTGGGAACGCGCCCTCGGCATGACGGTTGCGGAAAACCTTCTTTCCACCCACCCGGAACTGGACGCACTGTTCTGCTGTTCCGACGCCATGGCCCTGGGCGCTCTCGAGGCGGTGCAGGCCGAGCGTTCCGACGCCCTCGTCGTCGGCTTCGACGCGGTGCCGGAAGCGTGCGCGCGGGTCAAAGACGGCCGCATGGCCGGGACGGTGGCGCAGAACTCGTTCAACATCGGCAAGATCGGCGTCGAGACTGCCTACAAGGCCGCGCTGGGCGAAAAGGTCCCCGCCCACATCGATACCGGCACGCTGCTCGTCTCGGCGGAGACGGTGGACGACTTTCTGAAATAACCACGGCGAGCGCTGTGCCGCCATGATTTTTCGTCATGTGGAACCAGCAAGGACAAGGAGCAGGTATGAAAAAGGTATTGGTTGCCGTAATGGCCGCGTTGGTGTTGTGCTGTGCCGCCCACGCCGTCGAAGTCACCGTCATCACCAAGGCCATGGACAGCGAATGGTGGAAGACGGTCAGGGCCGGGGCGGAAAAGTTCGCCTCTGAACAAAGCGACATGACCCTGAACGTTCTCGCCCCCGACCGCGAGATAAACGTCCAGCAGCAGATCCAGATCATCGAGGACCAGATCACCAACGAAGTCGACAGCATGGTCCTGGCCCTCTGCGGCATACAGGAGATGATTCCCACCGTCGAGAAAATCGCGGCCGCGAAAATTCCCTTTGTCATCTTCGACGGCGACATCGAGTTCCAGACGCCCCTCAAGAAGGCCTATGTCGGGTCGGAAAACTACGACGACGGCGTCCTGGCCGGCAAGTTTGTCCTGGAACAACTGCCTGACGGCGGCGAAGTCGGCCTTATCACCGGCATCATGGGCCATGGCCCGCACATCGGCCGCGTCGCCGGCTTCATGGACCAGGTCAAGCAGAACCCGAAAATCAAAGTCGCCTTCCAGCAGCCGGCCAATTCTGAGCGGTCGGTCGGCATGACGGTTATGGAAAACATGCTCACCACCTTCCCCGGCCTCAAGTTCGTCTTTGCGACCAACGACGAAATGGCGCTGGGCGCGGCCCAGGCCGCCCAGGCCGAAGGCCACCCCGTCGGCATCATCGGCTTCGACGGCACCACCGAAGCGTGCGCCGCCATCCGGGACGGCATCCTGGTCGGCACCGTGGACGCCAACGCCTTCGGCCTCGGCTACGAGTGCGCCAAGGCCGGCTACCAGGCCGCCAAGGGCCTGGACCAGCCCGCCCTCGTCACCGTCAGCTACAAGTTCCTGACCAAGGCCAACGTCGATCAGTAGATTCCGCATGGCGAGAGCCGGGGGCCGGGCTGGTCATCGCCGGCCTCCGGCAACCGCTTGCACAGGATACACTTTTCTGCAAAGGACAGAAAACAATGCGAGCATTTTACGTTGAGGCGGATTGGGTCCCGAAGCCCGGCTATAAGATGTCCCCGCGCGAGGCAGACACCAAGCGGGCGCTGCGGGGCAATTCAATCTTTAAAAACATGCGCGCCTCGGTGACCGACCGCCCCGACCCGAAGCCGAAGGAGGACGAAGTGCTGCTGGAGGTCGGCGCAGCCGGCATCTGCGGCACCGACGTCCACCTGCTCCGCATGGATGAGGACAACTACACCCGCTACGACGGGCATTCGCGCTACCCCATCATCACCGGCCACGAGTTCGCCGGAACCGTCGTCGAGGTCGGCAAAAAGGTGACCTCTTTGAAGGTCGGCGACATGGTGTCGGTCGAGTCCATGCACTGGTGCGGCGAATGCGACGCCTGCCGCCTCGGCATGATGAACCAGTGCCAGAACCTGGACGAACCGGGCCTCACCTTCGACGGCGGCTTTGCCGAATATGCCGCCATCAAGGCCAAGCACTGCTATCTTCTGAACGACATCCGCGATTTCTACGGCGACGACATGGCGGCGCTCGAACTCGGCGCGATGATCGAACCGGTCGGGGTCGCCTACAACGGCATGTTCGTGAGCGGCAAGGGCATCCGTCCGGGCGGACACGTGGTCATCTACGGCGCGGGGCCGATCGGCCTGTCCGCCGTTGCCGCCATGCGCACCAGCGGCTGCGCTAAATTAATCTGCTTTGAGCCGAACCCGGAACGGGCCAAACTGGCGAAGGAACTGGGCGCGGATTACCTCCTCGACCCGGAGGAGTTGAAGAAAAACGGGCAAAACCCGTCCGAAGTGCTGATGGAGTTGACCAAGGGGCGGGGCATCGCCATGTTTGTGGACTGTTCCGGCGTGACCGAATACACCTACCCCACCGCCCAGGGGGCTCTGGCTATTGGCGGCAAATTTATCCAAATCGGCCACCACCTCGGCCCCACCACCTTCGACCAATACGCCTTCCAGGTCAAGGCGGCGAGCATCCACGGCTCGATGGGCCAATCCGGGATGGGTATTTACCCAGACGTCATTGCCTTGATGGCCAGCGGCCGCATCGATATGCGGAAGGCAATTACCGGTCGCTACCATCTCGAAGATACCCGCGTCGGTTTCGATGCCTTTGCCAAAGGGGCAGCCGGGAAGATGCTGATTTCGACCAATTACCCACGGCAGTAAACCGTCCGCCCGAACGGTTCGTCCGTACCGGCGGGACTCTGGTCGTCCTGTGCCGTTTTCTTCGCCGTTTTTTGGAACCAAAACCGCCTTCCCGCTCCGCGGGGAGGTTTTTTATTTGCTAAAACAATTATAGTGATTTGAACTTGTCTATATATAACTATTTAAGGATTTACGATATACAAAGTCCCATAT
>JAJQBO010000217.1 GCA_021203245.1 Planctomycetaceae bacterium | reverse complement strand
CCACGTCCAGCCCGCCTTGCCCCGGCACAACTTCCCGTTCGTGATGCAGCGGACGGTTTTCCCGCCGGGGTGACGGTTTGGGGGAGGTATGGGATGTATTGGTGAAAAATGGCTGACACAAGCTCTGTGAAAAAGGCCAAACTAGAGAAGGCGCAACCGCACCTGCACGGGTACGGTTGCGTATTTTTTCGCATGAATGCTGTCTATACGCCTATTCCACCAGCTGTGCCGGCTTCTCGACCAGCATGGTGCGGACCTCCTTTTCCGAGAAACCGTTTTCCAGGAACTTCGCCGCGAAATTCGCCAAACCGTCGTCGGGGTAGATGCCGGTCGTCTTGCCCAGGTCGCTCGTCAGGATGACGTGGTCCGGCCCGACCTTTCGTACCTGCTCGAATACTTCGGCATATTCTATATGGCCCTCGTCCGGCGAGGTGTAGCAGTGCTCGATGGTCGCGCCCAGCTTAACCAGGCGCTGTTGATCCGCGATGGAGTAATACGTCGCCTCCCAATCGGCGTGGGTGATGACCAGCTTGTCGAATCCGATCTCGTGAGCCGCTTCGGCCAGGGCAAACGTCTCCGCATGCGACATATGTCCGGTGCCGACGACGAGCCCGTGGTGGGCGGCCAGTTCCAGCACCTGCCGGGCCGGCTCGATGAGCCGCGCGCGGTCGTCCAGCACCCCGACCGGCGGCACGGGAATGCCCCGCTTCTGCAAGCTCACTTGCATGTCGACGAAGTGCGGCAGGTGCGTAATCATATAGCCCTGCTCGTGTGAGGAATCCATGGTGGGGAACCAGACGATCTTCGCTCCCAGCCACGCCGACGTCTCCACCGCCATGGGATTGATGCCGCCGACCGAACTGTTCAGGGTCAGGGTGCCGACGGCGTTGAAGCCGGGAAACCGGGCGCGGACGGAAGCCGCCCGATCCGCCGTGGGCACGTAGTGGGACTTGATGGCAACGCCCTTCATCCCCCGGGCGAGAGCGCGCCTCGCCAGTTCGTCATCGTCCAGTTTGCGGCTCACCGTGTCCGGCGCGCAGTGCACGTGCAGGTCGTAGGCGTCTTTCATGAGTGCGGCGGCTTCGGTTGTCATGGCGTATCCTCCGCCTACTTGAAGGCCAGGCTGGGCAGCCAGGTGATGAGGGACGGGAAGGCGACCAGGAGCAGCAGGGCGACAAGTTCGACCACAAGGAACGGCACCACGCCCTTAAGCACCTCCTCGAACGGCAGTTTGGTGATGGAGACCGCCGTGAAAAGGTTGGCCCCGAAGGGCGGTGTGATGAAGCCGACGATCAGGGTGATGCAGAACACCAGCGCCAGGTGTAGTTCGTCCGCACCCAGCGCCAGCCCGATGGGAATAAGGATGGGCGCAAGAATGAGCACGCTGGACAACGATTCCATCAGACAGCCGACGATCAGGAGGATGCCTATCAGGAAGACCCAATAGAGAAGGAGGCTGCCGCCCAGCATGGGGACCATGGCTTCTGTGATGATGGCGGGGATGCGGGTAACGGTAAGGAGCCAGCCGAACAGGTTGGCGCTGGCCACCAGGAAGCAGACCATGGACGAGGTGGTGACCGTCTCACGGAAGGCCTGGCAGATGGTGGCGACGGTGAAGCGGCGGTAGACAAGGCCCAGTACCAGACTGTAAAGGACGCCCACCGTCGCGGCCTCGGTCGGGGTGAACACGCCGCCGTAGATGCCGCCCAGGATCAGCACCGGCAGGAACAGGGTGGGGAGCGCCTTCCAGGAAAACATCGCCATTTCCCGGACGGTATAGGCGCGTTCGCTGCGCCGGACGTTCCATTGCTTGGCCATGATGAAGTTGGCGACGATAAGCAGCAGCGCGATAAACATCCCGGGCAGGATGCCGGCCATGAACATCTTGGGGATGGACAGGTTCATGACGGTGCCGTAGACGATCATGACGATGCTCGGCGGGATGACGGGCCCGAGCGCGCCGGCGGCGGCGATAAGTCCGACTGCGGAACGCTTCGGGTAGCCGGTGGCGGTCATGGGTCCGATCAAGAGGGTGCCAATGGCGGCGACGGTGGCGGGGCCGGAACCGGTGAGGGCGGCGAAGATGGTGCAACTGACGACGGCGACGAAACCGAGCGCGCCCGTCACCCTGCCGCACATCGCCTCGACCCAGTCGACCAGCCGCTGCGACAGGCCGGCGTGCTCCATCAGGTGCCCCATGAGGATGAACAGCGGGATGGCGAGGAGGGGGAACGAGTCCAGCCCCAGCGTGATCCGCTGGATCACCACGAGAAGCGGCTTCAGGCCCGTGGTCATGAGAAAGAAGATGCTCGAACCCTGGATGACGAAAGCGATCGGAAGGCCCAGGATCAGGAGCAGAAAAAAACTGCCGAACAGGAGTGCCATGGATAATCCCCTTGGAGCGTGTTATTTCGCCGGTTCGGCGGGTTGTTTTGGAAAGAGCAGTTCGGCGGCTTCGCAGAGCATGTGGAGACACACGCCGATGCCGCACATGGGCATGGCCAGGTAGATGTACATGAGGGGGATTTTCAGACTCGGGCTCTTCTGCATCGCGGTGATGCCCATGAGGCCGAACCCCCGGTGGATAAAGACGACGCCGATGGCGAAAATGATGGCGCACAGCAGGAACCGGTGCGCCGTCTTCCAGCCGCCGCGCAGCTTTTTGACCATAAAGTCAACCACCGCGTGGCCGCCGTTCTTGGTCAACACCACCGCGCCCAGCAGGGACGACCAGATGAAGCAGTACCTGGCGACCTCTTCGGTCCACGACTGCGAGACGTTGAAGAAGTAGCGGCTGAAGATCTGTACCGACGACGCGGCCAGCAGCACCCCCAGGAGCACCATGGCCACCGTCAGGTAGATCCGGTTCAGCCACAGGCTCAGTTTGCAGAGTAACGCCATTGTTCCTATTCCTCCGTTGCATGCCGACCGCGCCGGTATCGTTGGTCGCGGCGTCTACTGGTTCGCCAGGGCCGATACGGTGTCGATCACTTCCGCGCCGATGTCGGAGCGGAACGTGTTGATGACGTCGGCGGTGGCTTTCTTGAACTCTTCGACATCGTCCACGTCGTTGACGGTCATACCCTTTTCCTCGAGTTCGCGGAAGACTTCCTTTTCGTAGGCTTCGACCATCTTGCGCTGTTTAATCGCGCCTTCCCGGGCGGCGCGCTTGAAAGCCGCCTGATCTTCGGGCGAGAGGCTGGTCCACACGCTTTCGGAGATCATGAAGGGGTCGGGGGAGAAGAAGTGCGCCGTCTTCGACACGTTCGTGCACACGTCGTAGAAGCGGCTGGTGAAAATGACCGGCGCGACGATTTCAAAAGCGTCGACCGTCTTCTGCTGGAGCGCCGTGAACATTTCCGACCAGGCCATGGGGGTGGGGTTTGCCCCGAGGGCGCGGAAAGTCTCGAGATAGAGATCGTTCTCCGGCACGCGGATCTTCACGCCGTTGAGATCGGCGACTTTCCGGATTTCGCCGACATTGCCGACCACGTGGCGGAAGCCCCCGCTGCCGAAGGAGAGGATGCGGATGCCCTGCTCCTGGGCGAATTTCCGTTCAGTTGTTCGATATAGTCGGAGTCCAGCACCTTGTAGGCCGATTCGGCGTCCTTGAACATATAGGGCAAGTCGAAGACCTTGTATTCGGCCCGGAAGTTGCCGACGATGAGGTTGGCGGTGGAGGCCATGTCCACAGAACCCATCTGCATGCCTTCCAGCAGATCACGTTCGGCGCCGAGTTGGTTGTTCCCGAAGATTTGCACCTCGACGCGGCCGTCCGTGTACTCGGCGATGCGGTCCCGGAACTGCATAGCGATAAAATGATGGATGCCCTTCTCCACTTCCGCTTCCGGATGGCCGAGCTGCAGCACCATCTTCTGCCCCGCGACGGCGTCCGCCTGCGACGCCACAACGGCGACAAGCGCCACGATTGCCATGAAAAGCCTTCCGGCACGAAGTCCCTTGGTCATGTTGCTCTCCTTGTAATGGCGTTGTCCGCCGTTTCCTGGAAACACTATGAATGGCTGCTGCGCGGGTGCAAAGCGTTGGGCTGTGGGAAATAATCGCGGCGACGAGGTTTGCGGGACACCCGCTCAATACGCAATTGCTTTGCCAGGATTCAATTCCCCGCCGGATTTTTGTCGTCCAGACGGTAACGGCCCGACGGACAACGGGTTCCCGAAAGAAAGGCCATCCCGCACCTGCCGCCGGGCCGACCCGGAAAGTTTTCAATAAATGATCCGCCCATTCCAATTTGAAATACACCCGCGGCTCGATGAAATGCGTCCGTTCCAGAGGCTGCGGCCGCCTGGTCGAAATTTCCCCCGAAAAAGAAACGGACGGCCAAATTTAGTGTACGCGTGGAGAGGGTGGGTCTCCGGGGCGGCGGCACGGGCCCGGCGCGGCCGGGACGGCGAATGGCAACCCGCTTGCTTCACTGGCCGGCCATTGCAATCCCGTGTTCCTGTTCGGAGACATCCATGAAAATCTATCTCAGCGAACCGATCCACGCCGACGCACTCTCGCTCCTGCAAGCGCGCGCCGACATCGTCGACACCTTCGACGAGGCCGAATCCCTCGACGCCATCATCATCAGGGCGGTGACGGTGACGGAGGAGACGATGGCCAGGGCCAAAAACCTCAAGGTCATCGGCAAGCACGGCATCGGCTACGACTCCATCGACATCGCTGCCGCCAAACGGCACGGCATCAGGGTGGTCTATACCCCATTGGCCAACGTGCGATCGGTGGCGGAACTGGTGGTGACGCTCATGCTGGCGGCCTCCCGCAAGCTGTCGAACGCCATCGACGGCGTGCGTACCGGCGCGTATGACCGGATCGGCGATCCTTCGCTTGGAGGCGTCGAACTGAACGGCAAGACGCTGGGGCTGGTCGGTACAGGCAACATCGCCCGCACCGTCGCCGCCATCCTCCAGGCCGGCTTCGGCATGCGGGTCCTCGGCTACGACCCCTACGCCGACCGGGAGGCGCTGGCCGAGCTGTCCATCGAACTCTGCCCCGACCTGAAGGCGATGCTGACCCGCTGCGATCACGTCAGCGTCAGCGTGCCCCTGAACGACTCCACCCGCAATCTCATCGGCGAGGCCGAACTGCAGGCGTGCAAAAAGGGCTGCGTCTTTGTCAATACCGCCCGAGGCGGCATCGTCGACGAGGACGCCCTGTACCGCGCCCTGACCCAGGGTCCGCTCCGGGCCGGCGCCAGCGACGTGTTCCTGAACGAGCCGCCCACCCCGGCCAACAAGCTGGTGGGGCTGCCGAATTTCATCGCCACGCCGCATTACGGCGCGTCGACGGAAGAGGCCATGTACCGGGTCGGCATGACGGTGATAGAAGAGGTCTTTGCCGTCCTGGACGGCAAAACACCCCGCTATCCCGTGGCATGAACCACAAAACGTTTCACAGAACCCATCGGATCGAAAAGGAACCACGCATGTCCAATCTTGGTTGCAGAATCGTGAGCGATTTCTCCCGTCCCGACGCCGCCCTGGTCGAATCGTTTCGCGGCCTGCCGGTGGCGAACATCGACGACTGCATGAACCGCCTCTTCGCCCTCGACGCGGCCATCAAACCGATCGGCCGGCCGGAAGTGCTCGGCCCCGCCTTCACCATCCGCGTTCCGGAAAGCGACAACCTGATGTTCCACAAAGCCATGGACATGGCGAAGCCGGGCGATGTCATCGTCATCGCCGCCGGCGGCTCGACCGTGCGGGCCATCTTCGGCGAACTGATGGTCAGCTACCTGGTCGTGAGGCGGATCGGCGGGATCATCGTCGACGGGGCCATCCGCGACGCAGACGCCATCGCCGCAATGCCCATCCCGGTCTATGCCCGCGGCGTCACCCCCAACGGGCCTTTCAAGAACGGTCCGGGCGAAATCAACACTCCCGTCGCCTGCGGCGGCCAGGTCGTCAACCCCGGCGACATCGTCGTTGGCGACACCGACGGCGTGGTCGTCGTGCCGCAGCACGAGGCAGCCGCCCTGGTGGAAAAGGTGAAGAAGGTTTCCGCCATGGAAAAAGGCATCATGGACGGCATCGCCCAGGGTTCCTATGTCCGCCCCTGGGTCGACGCCAAGTTACAGGAAATCGGCTGCACAATGGATTGACGTCCTGGCGGCCCGCTCACTGATCAGCCCATCCTGGTGAATCCGAGCCCCACCCCGACCGAACGGCGATCATCGATTTGAAGCCGCAGAGGGCGGTTCTGCGTCCAATTCCTTCAACCGCCGCCACAGGGTGGTGTGGCTGATGCCGAGGCGCTTGGCGGCCCGCTTCTTGTTGCCGCCGCAATCCGCCAGAACGCGGCGGATGGTGCTGCTGGTCGCTTGCTCCAGCTCGTTGCCGACAGATGCGGCAGGCGCTTCGGTGGGGAGCGTCGGCGGGAGCCTCCCCTTTTCAGCGGAAAACCATGAACAACTCCCCAAGGCCTCGGCCAGCACGCGGTGGTCGACGCCGCCGTTCCGGCTCATCACCACGGCCCGCTCGAGGACGTTGGAAAGCTGGCGGATATTGCCGGGCCAGTCCAAGGTCTCCAAGAGGGCGACGGAGGCGTCGTCCAGGGTGGCGGCCGGGCGGCCCAGGGCGGCGCTCTTCTGGGCGAGGATGCGGTTCGCCAAGAGGCGGAGATCATCCTTGCGCTGGCGCAAGGGCGGCAGGTTGAGGATGAGCACGCTCAGCCGGTAATAAAGGTCCTCGCGGAACTCGCCCCGCTGCACCTGCTGGGCCAGGTCGCGGTTGGTGGCAGCGACGACGCGGATGTCGACAGGCGTTGTTTTGTCGTCGCCGATGCGCCAGATCTCCTTTTCCTCCAAAACGCGGAGCAGGCGCGACTGGAGCGGCAGGGCCATTTCGCCAATCTCGTCCAGAAAAATGGTCCCCGAATTGGCGATCTCGAACAGGCCCATTTTGCCGTTGGAGCGCGCGCCGGTGAAAGCGCCGCGCACATAGCCGAACAACTCGCTTTCCAGCAGGCTTTCGGGGAGGGCGGCGCAGTTAATGGCGACGAAGGGATTGGCGGCGCGGGTGCTGGCGTTGTGCAGGCCCTGCGCGATCAGTTCCTTGCCGGTGCCTGTTTCGCCGTAAATGAGGATGGTGCTGTCGACCTGGGAAAAGATGCGCGCCTGCTCCTTCACCGATCGCATGACCGGCGACTCGCCGATAACGTCGTCCAGGGTGCGGCGGGCGGTATGGCCTTCGGAGCGGTAGACCTTGCGCATTTTCTGCTCCATCGACTGCACCTGCCGGGGCTCCTGCAGGGTCAGGACCGCCCCGAGGGTGTCCCCCGCCACGGTGACGGGCACGCAGTTGACCGAGTAGAGGCTGCCGGCAATGGTGACCGGCTCGCCGAACCACTCGCTGCCGTTCGCGAGGGTGTCGTCGACCATCACCCGGTTGGGGACGATGGCGGCAATCGGCGTGCCCAGGAGTTCCTTTGCCGGAATGCCCACCAGCCGCTCCACTACCCGGTTGACCTCGTTGACGATACCGTCCGCATCGATTCCCACCAGCCCCTCGCTCATGGAATTGAGGACCGCCCGTGCCGCGCCGAAGCGTTTTTCCTCCTCTTTTTCAGCCTGAGCACCCAGCGGCTTTCCTCCACCGCATCCTCGATGGCGCGGCGGTCGGCATCGATGTGGATGCCCGGATAGCCGAAACGTCTGGCTGCGTTGACGACGAGGGAGCCGCCGACAAACACTTCGATGCCGTCTTCAATTCCCAGGCGTTGAATGACGGGCGGGATCTCGTCCGTGGCGTGCACCTGGCGGATGCACAGGGGATAGGGGAACATGCTTTCGATCTGCCGGGCGTTATAGATGAACGATTCGAAGCCGACGATGGCGATGCGGTGCGACTGCTTGGCGGCGGCGTGGACGACGCGGGTCAGGTCGAAGGAGCTGTAGCGGATCTCGATGATGCGTGCCGGGACCGTCTTCCTGAGCATGCTGGCGGTGCCGCCGAAGCTGACGACGATTTTCGTGCCGCGGGTGATGTAGCTGACGGCCAGGTCGACGGCGTCGGACATGGTGGCTTCGTGCACCGGATAGAGGAGACCCTGGTCGTCCAGAACGCTCTGGATGGTCTCGGCGACCGGCACGCTGGGGGCGATATAGAGAATATCCTCTGCCACAGGCTGCTCCTGAGTGGGTGGGTACATTCATCAGTATAGCGCTCCGGATCGGCCGATGCGACGAATTTTTTCATTTTGAAACAGCTTTTCAAATTTTAACGCCCATTCTTTTTATTTGCGTAAATATAGTAAACTCAGTAAGTTGGGCACCAAAGCCGGTACAGAAGCTGGTGGTGACGGTTTCAAATCAGAACTCCGGTGCGGTGGAGTTTTTCCAAGGCCTGCGTTCTCGTATTATTGGTTTTTGAAAAAAAAGCGCGGTGCATACCCGTAGCGTCCGAATTGTGGACAATGGGGACTATTGTTTCCTTTGGATTATTTCTTTGACATTCCATGCTCTTGATGCCAATTTACCGGTCGAACACTTCATGCAGAGGACGGCGCAATGCAGCAGGAAATCAATATGGTCGACAGAACCCCTTCAGTGGGGAAAACGATGGAGGCTATACGCGACAGCATCCTAGTGCAGGAGCTGCGGAAAGGCGATATTTTTACCGAGAGCGCCCTTGCCGAGAGTCACGGAGTCTCCCGCGGCACCATCCGTTCCGCCTTGTTTATGCTGGAAAACGAGGGCCTTATCGACACCATGCCCAATGGGCGGAAAAAAATCGTTGGAGTTAACGAAGAGTTTATCCTGAATCTTTTCGACACGCGGACCATGCTCGAGCAAAAAGCGGTCGCCATATGTATCGCCCGCAAGAGCATCAGTTGCAATCCGCTTGCGCTTTCGATCGCCAAATTCTATACATTGCAATCGCTTCCCGAGGGCGAGATTTCCGTTGAGCGCGCCAATGCGAACACGGGCTTTCACAGAGCGTTGTTTCAAATCACGGAGAACCGGTCTCTCTTTCAGTGCTGGGCCACCCTCGAGCCTCTTCTGCACGCCCTGGTCAAGTTGAGCTACCTTGTCAAGGGGGACGAAAGCGACGACAGCGAATCCGTCCTTATCCACAGCCGTCTTTTGGAAATGATCCTCCGGAAGGATCCGGCCGCAATCGACGAAATCGAACGGCACATAAACGTCGCACGGGACGAGGCACTGGACTGCTTCAGGCAGCGGTACGGTACCGTCGGGTCACACCACGCCACCCGGAACAAAAAAACAAAACCGACGCAGAACGCACCCAAAACCCGCAGACGAAAATAATCTTCCCGTATGTCGAACGAACGACCGGAGATCAGGCGCAGGCTTGATCTCCGGTTGTTTGTTGCGACGCAAAAGACCTGGCACATTTGCATGAGTTGACCATGCCAATTTATGATAACTTTTATTTTTTTTGTTGACATTTCTCCTTTACGCTGGTATCATGGTATTACGACAGAAAATATTGCCCGCTCTGCGGAACGCTCTCATCCACCATTCTTTCCCCCTGCCCCGTACGTAACCCATTGCCCCGTTACCATATGTCAACAGAGGACTATCATGGAACTCAGCAATGCCGCAAACCACCTGCAACCGTCCGCAATCCGCAAGATGTTCGAGCGGGCCAGGGAATTCGACGATTCCGTCAATCTGAGCCTCGGTGAGCCCGGTTTCATCACACCCGACAATATTATTCGGGTCGGAGCCGATTACCTCCTACGCGGACGAACAAAATATACGCCCAATGCCGGCATCCTGCCGTTGCGCGAAGCCATCGCCGCCAAACTCCAAAAGGAAAACGGTATACGCTGTAACCCTGCCACCGAACTCATCGTCACTGCCGGCGCGACGCAGGCGCTGCTACTGTGCGTGCTGACTTTGGTCAGTCCGGGAGACGAAGTGATAATCCCGGATCCGTCTTGGCCCGACTACTATGGACAGGTCGTGATGGCGAACGGTGTCCCGGTTGGGGCAAAGGTTACCGCCGAAAACGGCTTTAAAACGACCGCCGACATTATCGAGAGGTGCATAACCGATAAAACCAAGCTAATTATGATAAACTCCCCCTCTAACCCCACCGGCGCCATGCTGAACCGGGCTGAAATGGCGGACATCGCCGACCTCGTGCGCCGCCGCAAGCTCTTCGTTATTTCGGACGAGCCCTATGAAAAAATCGTCTATGACGGCCACGAGCATGTGTCCCTCGCGTCCTTCCCGGGCATCGAGGAATACGTCATCACCATGAACAGCTTTTCCAAAGCTTATGCGATGACCGGATGGCGCGTGGGCTATGCGTGTTCGAACGAACGCGTGATCGCCAATATGGTAAAACTTCATGAAAACATGATTGGCAGTGTTAACGAAGCGTTTCAGTGGGCGGCCATCGAGGCCCTTGAGCATGGCGACGAGGACGTCGAGAAAATGCGTCAGGCATACGACCGCAACCGCCGCCTCATCGTCGATGGGCTCAACGCCATAAACGGCTTTGCCTGTCCCAACCCGCAGGGCGCGTTCTACATCTTTCCGAAAGTCACGGGGCTGGGGAGCGATTCCACCGCTGTCGCCGATATGATCCTCGACAAGACGCACGTCGTTACCTCGCCGGGAATCGCATTCGGCCCTGGCGGACAGGGGCACCTGCGCATGTCCTATGCCAACGACTACGAATCCATACAAGAAGCGCTCCAGAGACTGGAAAAGGCCTTTGGCCTGAAATAGTCGTTTTTTACCTATGCCCACGATAACGCAGTCTTGGCGGTGCGGGCCGACAGTCGTCGCCTGCGGTCCGCGTTTCCCAAAAAAGTGGGCGCATCAGGGAAGGACGGGTCTTATGGGTGAGGCAACACACCGCAAGGGAATGAGTCTGCCGATGAAGATTGTTCTCGGCATGATCCTGGGCGCCATTGTCGGCACAATCGTCGGGCCGGACATTTCCGTCATCGGTTTCGTCGGCACCATCTTCATGCGACTGTTGCGTATGTGTATTTATCCGCTGGTGTTTTTCAGCATACTGTGCGGCGTATCGAATGTCGCCGACATCCGCCGCTTGCGCAAGGTCGGCTTCTGGTTCCTCCTGTATACCGTCGTCACCACCGGCATCGCCGCTGTCATCGGCGTCACCCTTTCGACCATCACCGATGTGGGGCGCGACTTTCCGGTGCCTCCCGGCCAGGAACTCGTCGTCTCGCGCCATGAAGGGCTGGCGGGAAGTTTTATCAATTGGATTCCCGATAACCCCTTTGCCGCGCTCAGCAACGGAAATCTGCTGCAAATCATCGTGTTTTCCCTTATCGTCGGCATCGTTATCGCGTCACTGAAGGACACGCGCCACGGAGTCACCATTCGCGAACTTCTCGACTCCCTGAATGAAGTGATGACCAAAACGGTCGGCTGGGTCATTCGCCTTGCGCCCTACGGTGTTTTTTCGCTCATGGCTGTGATGGTCGGAACCACCGGCATAGAAATGATCGGCAGCGCGGCCAAGATGCTTGGCGTCTACTATGTTTCGATCTCCCTCTGCGTTTTCATCATGCTTCCGTTCTTCCTGAAGTTCATCGCCGGCGTCAGTCCTGTCCAGCATTTCAAGAACATCTATCCTGTCATGGTCATGGCCGCTTCCACCTGCTCAAGCGTCGGCACGCTTCCCGTGACCATGAATTCGGCGAAGTACCGCTGCGGCGTTCCGGAAGACATCGTCGACATGGTCAGCGCACCCGCCGCCACCATCAATATGAATGCCGGCGGCGTGGAGTTCTCCCTGTACGTTCTTTTCGCCGCCCACATGTATGGGATTGATTTTTCCATTTTGCAAATTTCCTTTCTGATCATTCTCTGCATTGTCATGTCAATGGGTGCGGCGGGCGTGCCCGGCGGCGGGATTATGATGTGCGCCATCAGTATGGGCATCATGGGTGTTCCCGAGGACATAATCGTTCCTCTCGTGGCAGGCATGTATACCCTCATCGATATCGGCGCAACCACCCTGAACGTGACATCTGACACCGTGGGCATGGTCACCATAGCTTCCCGCCTCGGCGAACTCGATAAAACGGTGTTTTATGCCGACAATAAAGCCTAGCCAATCGGCACCCTGTCCAATAAAGACGGTCTCCTGTAGCGCCCGCGCTCTCCGCCCATCAGGGAAATTTCCTCCCGAATGGTACGAGCGCGCGGCGGTTTTTCACACCGCCGACGCGTGGTTATGCGAACCGGCGCGGACTGCATTCGGTTTTCGATCCGCCGCCGATGTGATTTCTCTTGGGAGAAAAAGCGGTGGGTCACCGGCTACCGGCGACCCACCGCGATTTCATGATTCCCACAACCCTATTGCAGGATGTTTTTCAAAATATAACTCTTCTCCTGCGTCATTTCGTCCAGCGTCACCGACACCCCTTCCCGGCCGACGCCGCTCATCTTGTAGCCGCCGAATGGCTGGTCCATGTGGCGGTAGTTGCCGGAACTGTTGATCACCACGCCGCCGCACTCCAACCGCGACGCGACCCGCATGGCGCGCCCCATGTCGCGGGTCATGACGCCGCCCTGCAGACCATAGCAGGTGGCGTTGGCGATGCGGACCGCTTCGTCCTCGGTCGAAAAGGCGATGACGGGCAGGACGGGGCCGAATATTTCCATATCCGTCGCCACGTCCATGCCCAGGGTCACGTTATCCAGGATGGTCGGTTCGAAATAGGTCTTGTCATAGAGCGTGCCGCCGTGCACCAGGGCCGCCCCCTGATTCACCGTTTGCTCCACCTGGCGCTGGACCTCCTGCGCCGCCTTTTCACTGATTAGGCAGCCCAGCTCGGTGGCGTCGTCCAGCGGACTGCCCCGTTTCAGATTTTTGATACGCGCGACCGCGCCGTCGATGAAGGCCTTTTTCACCGTATCCTGCACGATAAACCGTTTCGGCGCGCAACACGTCTGGCCGGCGTTCTGGACCCGGCCCATCACCGCGTCGCGGATGGCGTTGTCCATGTCGGCGTCGTCGAAGACGATGTATGGATCGTTGCCGCCCAGCTCCAGGAAGACCCGCTTGAGGGTTTTCATGCCTGTTTGCGCCACCTTGACGCCGACCCCGGTGCTGCCGGTCAGGCTGATGGCGTTGATGAGCGGGCTGCCGGCAAGCTGGTCGCCGACCGTGCCGCCGCTCCCGGTGACGAGTTGCAGCACATTGCCGGGCACGCCGCAGGACAGGCAGATCTCCACCACCTTCATGACGGTGAGGGGGTTGTCCGAGGCCGGCTTGATGATGACGGCATTGCCGGCGGCAAGGGCCGAGGCAAACTTCTGGGTCACGAGTTCCACCGGATAATTAAAGGGCGAGATGCACGCCACCACCCCAAGCGGCTCCCGTCGGGTGAAGACGATGTCGTTTTCCGTGCCGATCTGGTAATCGGTCAGGGTCCTGCCGTAGTGATGGCTGGCCATCTCGGCGAAGCCTCTGAGGATTTGCGCACAGACCCGGATTTCCGGGCGGGCCTCGCGGATTATCTTGCCCATCTCCGTACTGAGGGACCGGGCCAGTTCCTCCCGCCTGGCGTCGATCGCGTCGGCACAGGCGTGCAGGAGGCGCGCGCGTTCGTGCACCGGGGTGGCGGCCCAGGCCGCCTTGCCCGCCTGCGCGGCGTCGATGGCCCGCTGCACATCGTGGGCTGTCGCCTTGGGCACCGTCTCCAGGAACTCCTGGGTGGCGGAGTTGACAACGTCGAACGTTCCGCCGTCGGAAGCGTCGACGGCGTTTCCGTCAATAAACATTTTCATGGCGTTTCCTTCGCGCTGGTGTCTCTCTAGAAAGTCGAATCCGGGTTGTAGTAGGTATCGATGTTGCGGGCGCTGACGCTGACCGGGGTCAGGTAGACGAGGCGCTGCACAGGCTCGCCGGCGGCCCACTTTTCGATTGTCTCGATGACCTTGGTGGCGCACTCGGCCGGATCGTTCCGCCCGGTCGCTAGCATCTGGCCGCCTTCCTTGATCAACCGGTACATGGTCTTGTTGCCGTCGGCGCCGCAGATTATCACGTCGTCGCGGCCGGCGGCCTGGCAGGCTTCGCGCGCGCCCAGGGCCATGTCGTCGTTCTCGGCGAAGATGCAGTTCATCTCCGGTGCGGAGGTCAGCATATTTTCGGCCGCCTTCTGGCCGTCGGCCTGGTTCCAGCCGCCCCAGCCCTGCGCCACGATGTCGACCTGGGCCTCGCCGCTGCGTTCAAGCATGTACTCGACCAGGCCGGCCAGGGCGCCCATGCGGCGGGCGAGCCCGAGGGTGTTGCCGGTGTTGCCGCTGAGCATCCCGAGCTTGATCGGCTTGCCGGCGAAGTGTCTGCCGATATCCGCACCGACCAGCGTGCCCAGGGTGTAGTTGTCCGACTGAATCATGGACACGTAGTTGGCTTCAGGCAGGATGGAGTTGTCCATGATAAACACCGCCACCCCGGCCTCGGCGCACTTGCGCGTCGCTTCGATGGTTCCCTGCGGATGGACCGGGTTGATGACCACCACATCGCAGCCCTGCGTGATGAAGTTTTCCACGTTGGCCAGTTCGACGTTGGTGTTGCCGTTGGCGTCCGCCGTCTGGTAGTCGATGCCCTTTTCCTTGCACAGCGTGATAAAGGTCTCCTCCTGCGCGGCGAAGTAGGCGCCGTTGATGGTCTGCATGGCCAGGCCGATCTTCTTGCCCTTGAGCGATTCGCCGCCGCAGGCGATCGCGGTACCGAACACAAAAACCGCCAAAGCCGCCATCAGGATCTTTTTCATCGTCGTTCTCCATATCAGGGCATTCCAAATCCCGTCCGCTCGCCCAGACGGACGCGAACTTCCCATCGCTCGAAAGCGTTCCGAATTTCGTGAAATGTTTCTCCGGCCGCGGCGCTACCTGCTCTTGCCCCTGCCCTGGAGCAGGACCGCCACGATGATAATCACGCCCTTGATGACCTGTTGCGGGTAGGGCGCGACTTTCATCAACACCATGATGTTGCCGATCAGCCCCAGGATAAGGACGCCCATCAGGGTGTTGATGGCCGTCCCCCGGCCGCCCGAGAGACTGGCGCCGCCGATGACGCAGGCGGCGATGGCGTCCAGTTCAAGACCTTGACATACCCGAGCGTCGCCGACGCCGGTGCGGGATTCCATGATGCCGCCGATGGTGCAAAGAAGGGTCGAAACGACGTATACCGACATCACGTAGAGGCTGGTACGCACGCCGGAGAGGCGCACGGCCGTTTCGTTGCTGCCGACCGCCTTGACGTAGCGGCCGTAGACGGTGAAGCGGAGCACCAGCGCCACCAGGACGAACACGCCGAAGGCCAGCATCACCGAGTAGGGAATCCGGTGGAACGACCCTTTGTTGAACAGGTTGACCCATTCGTTGGCGATGGGGATGGTCTTGGCGTGGGAGATCATGTAGGCGACGCCGCGCGCCGCCGTCATGGAGGCGAGCGTGACCACGAACGCGGCCATTTTGCGGTAGGCCACCAAGTAGCCGACCACCAGCCCGAACCCCATGCTGCACGCCGCCGTGAACACGAAGGCGGCCGGGAGGGACCAGGCGTCGTGCTCGCGCCCGTCCAGAAGGGTCGAGAACAGTACGCTGGCGAAAGCGGCGACAGAGCCGACCGAAAGGTCGATGCCGCCCGTCAGGATGACCATCAGCATGCCAAGGCTCACCACGATGGTTCCGGAGTTCTGGCGGAGCAGGTTGAAGACGTTCTGGACGGTCAGGAAATTCTTGTTCAGGACGCTTGATACCACCACCAGCACTACCAGCACCGCCACCGGGAGGGACTCCCGTGCCAATGCCCAAAAAGTGCGCGCGCCACCTGCCTTGTTCATGCCTGGTTAGCCTCCCACTACAAGTTTCATGATGCTGTGTTCCGACATGTCGTCCCTGGACAGTTCGCCGCGCGTGCGGCCGTTGTCCATCACCACCACCCGGTCGCACATGCCGATGATCTCGTTCAGTTCCGACGAAATCATGAGGATGCCGACGCCGCGCCCGGCGAGTTCGTTGATGATGCCGTATATCTCCGCCTTGGCGCCGACGTCGACGCCCCGGGTCGGCTCGTCCATGATGATCACCTTGGCCCCTGTGTTCAGCCACTTGGCGATGACCACCTTCTGCTGGTTGCCGCCGGACAGGCTGTCGGCCGGGTTATCGAGGTTGTCCGACTTTACCGTCAGCAGGCGCGAGAGGCGTTGGGACAACTCCTCCTCCCGTACGCGGCTGACGACCCCCCAGCGGGAAACGCTCTGCATATTGGTCATGGAGATGTTGTGGCTGATGGGGAGGTCCAGAACCAGGCCCTGTTCCTTGCGGTTTTCCGGAATCAGCGCAACTCCTCTCGCCACCCCCTGGTGCGGCGAGCCGATGCGCGCGGCCTGGCCGTCGATCCACACCGTGCCGCCGTACATGGGATCGGCTCCGAACACGGCGCGGACCACCTCGGTGCGGCCGCTCCCCACCAGGCCGAAGAGGCCGAGGATTTCGCCCCGGTGCAGGGTGAGAGAGACGCCGGAAAAATCTCCTCCCGACAAGCCTTCCAAACGCAGGACCTCCTCCCCGATAACCGGGTCGCGGCGGGGATACATGGTCGACAGCTTTCTGCCAATCATCAGTTCCACCATGCCGTCGACGGTGAAGTCCGCAATCCTGCCGCCGCCCGTTACCTCCCCGTCCCGCATGATGGTGACCGAGTCGCACAGCGAGAAGACCTCGTCCATGCGGTGGGAGATGTAAACGATGCTCACGCCGGCATCGCGGAGCGAACGGAGGGTGGCGAAGAGTTTTTCCGTTTCCTGTGGGGTAAGCACGGCGGTGGGTTCGTCCAGAATGAGGATTTTGGCGTTGGCGGACAGTACCTTGGCGATCTCGACCACCTGTTTGTAGGCGACGGAAATGTCACCGACCTTGGCGCGCACATCCAGGTCGAAGCCGAGATCGCGCACAACCTTCGCCGCGTCGCGGTAGAGTTTGCCCCAGCGGATAATGCCGCCTTTCCCCAGCCGATCGATAAAGATGTTTTCGGCGATGGTGAGATCGTCGGCCAGTTCGAACTCCTGGTAGACGATGCCGACGCCCAGATCCTTGCCCCGCCGAGGTGTGCCGATGACGACGGGCTTGCCGTCGATGCGAATCTCCCCCGCGTCCATGGCATGCGCGCCGGCGAGAACCTTCATAAGGGTGGATTTTCCCGCGCCATTCTCGCCTACCAGGGCGTGGATTTCGCCGGGACGCAGGCGAAAATCGACGCCCCGGAGCGCTTTCACGCCGGCGAAGGACTTTTTAACGCCGCTCATCATGACCCGGTACACATCGTCCAAGGCGGAGACCTTTTCGGGCAAAGGGTTCGGGACCAAAGGGGATCAGGCAGTGGGCGTTGTGATGGAATCGTGGTGTCGTGTGATACTGGTACTGTAGTGGATGAACCGGGCATAGTAAAGTACGCACAATAATGTAACTGGTTCATTTTTTTCGGGAAAAGGATGCCGGGACTGTCGGCCGTTCTCGCTGTTGTTTGTGCAACAGGCGATGCGCGAAGGTGTTGCGCACGCCGGTTCGGCGGGATGATTTCTGCGAAAAAAAACAGAAAAACCGTGTCTACGGGCGCGGCACGCAGACGCGGTTACCAAATTCCCCTGGAGAAAGAGGAGAGATTTGTGGCAACTCGTCCGGGGGGAATCACTTCCTGGCCGGCCTGGCCTTTTTGCCGCTTCCTTCCCGGGCCTTTTCGGCGTAATAGGCCATGTTCTGTTTCCCCCAGTCGAACATGGCGTCGACGACGGGGAGCAGGGTCATGCCGCGTTCGGTCATGGAGTATTCGACGCGGGGCAGTTTCTCCTCGTAGTCGATACGCGCGATGATGTCGTCCTGCTCCAGTTCGCGGAGTTGCTTGGTGAGAATGCGGGTGGAAATGGTCTTGAACAGCCGGAACAATTCGCCAAAGCGGTGCGGCCCTTCGTGGCCAAGGTGCCAGAGGATGACGATCTTCCACTTGCCGCTGAGGAGTGAAAGGGTCAGTTCCTTCTCGCAATTGAATTCGCCGTTCAGGAGGCGTCGCCGCAAATATTCCCTGAGCTGTTCAGTCGCCATGTCCCGTTACCTCCCTCGCCCATATGCAAAGATCCCATCTCGATATCAGAGAGAATCGGCCCGATTTCTTGTCTCGGCGTACCGGGTGTTCCGGATGCGTCCGAGCGCACCATTATACCCGCGTTTTCACCGCAAGTCCATGGCAGCGGCCGGGCACGGTGGGCATTGCCCGGTATTTTCCTTCGGTCCGGGCTGGTCAGCCGGTACAATCGCCGGGACCAACCATGCCACGAGGAGGCGCTATGAGCCGCATTGAACGAGACTCCCTGGGTGAGCGCGAATTGCCGGACGACGCCTACTACGGCGTTCAAACGCTGCGGGGCTGGGAAAACTTCCACATCACCGGCCTGCCGGTTTCGCGCGAGCCGGCGCTGGTGAAGGCGTTCGGGTATGTCAAGATGGCGGCGGCCCTCGCCAACATGGAGTGCGGCATCCTCGACCCGGTCATCGGCAGGGCCATCGTCGCCGCCTGCGACAGGATTATCGACGGCGAATTCATCGACCAGTTCATCGTCGACTGCATCCAGGGCGGCGCCGGCACCTCGGTCAACATGAACGCGAACGAAGTCATCGCCAATATTGCGCTGGAAAGCCTCGGCCGCCCCAAGGGCGACTACGCCACCATTAACCCGAACGATCACGTCAACTGCTCGCAATCGACCAACGACACCTACCCCAGCGCCTTTCGGCTGGCGCTGGTCATGCGGCTCCGGCACTACGCCTATACGCTCGAACTGCTCCGCGACGCCTTCCGCGCCAAAAGCCGCGAGTTCGACCGGGTCCTGAAGATGGGCCGCACCCACCTGCAGGACGCGGTGCCGATGTCTCTCGGGATGGAGTTCGGCGGCTTTGCCACCAACATCGACGAGGAGATCGGCAAGGCGTGCGAGTCCATGAACCTCCTGAGCGAAATCAACCTGGGCGCGACAGCCATCGGCACCAAGGTCAACGCCCCGCCCGACTACCCGGAGCGAGCCGTCGGCCACCTGGCCCGGCTGACCGGCGTCGACTTTACCCTCGCCTGCGATCTGATCGAAGCCACCTCCGACACCGGAGCCTATATCCAGCTTTCCGGCGTGATCAAGCGGACGGCGGTGAAGTTGACGAAGATCTGCAACGACCTGCGCCTGCTCGCCTCCGGCCCGCGCTGCGGCCTGCACGAAATCACCCTGCCGCGCCTGCAGCCGGGTTCGTCCATCATGCCCGGGAAAGTCAACCCGGTGATTCCCGAAGTTGTGAACCAGGCGGCGTTCCTGGTCATCGGCCTCGACACCACAGTCACCCTGGCGGCCTCTGCCGGGCAGTTGCAACTGAACGTCATGGAGCCGGTCATCAGCCACGCGTTGTTCACGTCCATCAACACGATGCAGAACGCGGTCAAGGCGCTGGCCGAAAAGTGCGTCGGCGGCATTACCGCCAACGCCGCCCACACCGAAGCGATGGTGATGCATTCCATCGGCATCGTCACCCAGTTGTCGCCCATACTCGGGTACAAGAAATGTTCGGAAGTGGCCAAAAAGGCCTATGAAGAAGACAAGTCGCTGCACGAAGTGGTGGTGGTGGAGGAAAAGCTGCTGTCCCAGGAGAAGTGGGACGAATTGTTCTGCTTCGAAAACCTGATCAATCCGCACTTCGTCAAGCCTTGACGCTTCGTCGTACTGGATAAATCCGGCGAGCGGTACCGCCCTGCCATAAAAAAAGCCCCGGAACGGGAGAAAGCACACGCTTTCACCACCCGTTCCGGCGGCACGCAAGAAGAGACCTTCGCAGGGCAGACCTTCGCCCCGGCGTTCTGTGTAGTGGAAGCAACCGCGAACCGCCGGCGATGTTTTACCCCTAAAACAATAGTGACTATACCGCAATTCTTTGCGTTGTCAAGAATAAAGTTTTGTCTCCAAAACTTTTTTGCCGATTTTTCTCTGCCCACTCGATTCCATCCTCTGCCAATCACCTACCAGGCCGACCGGTTGTCGCCGGAAGGGTACCGTTCTTTTTTTTCCCGCCAACACGAAGGAAACACGGCCATGGTTGACATGACTATTGATATGTTCATAATAGTCCAAAGTGAGACTGTCATGTTCGCAGACTATTATGGCCGGATTCCGTGAGGGCATCCCGGCTGAGGACGGTATGTTATGGAACTCAAGCAACAATGTGAGGAACTCGAACGCGCCTGGCGCTCGACCGCCATGGTGTACGAGGATTGCGCCAAATCCCTCGGCCTGTCGTTCAGTTCGCTCCAGGTATTGGCCGCAATTGCCGACAACGACGGCCGCTGTACCCAGAAGTCCATCTGTGCCAAGACGTTTCTGCCCAAGCAGTCGGTCAACGCCATCGTCGCCAGCATGTTGCGTCTCGGCTACATTACCCTGGAGGAGGTGGACACCGACCGGCGCAACAAGCGCATTTGCCTCACCCCAGCGGGCAGGTCGTACGCAGAGGCCATAGTGCCGAAAATCCACCAGGCCGAGTACCAGGCCATGGAGAAATTGTCCGAGAAACAGCGAAACGGGTTTATCGAAACGTCCCGACAATACGGCATGTATTTTCACGAATGCATGCGGGAGTTTTTCGATATAGCCTGACCCCTGCACCAACCGATTACTGGAGGAATACGAAATGCTACAGCGCCTTTTCCGCTTCATCCCTGTCGTCCTTGCCTGCCTGGGCATCCCGGCCTATGCCGCCCACGCGGCGGAAATGGACGGGATGGCGATGCCCGCCCCGTTCGTCGCCGTGGCTCGGGCCACCGTCACGGACGCGGTGGACGTCAAGCGGTACACCGGCCACATCTCCACCACCTCGTCCGTCGACCTTGTCGCCCGCGTGTCGGGCGAGCTGCTTCGGGTCGGCTTCGAGGAAGGAGACCTCGTCACCGAGGGACAGGTCCTGTATGAACTGGACGACACCCGCTACCAGGCGGAAGTGAAGAACGCGGAGGCGCGCATCGCCGAAAGCGAGGCAAAGCTCGCCTACGCCCGCCAGCGCCACGACCGGGCCAAGAACCTTTACGACAGCCGCGCCGACACCCGCGAAGCCTTCGACAGCGCCGAGAGCGAATTCAAGGCGTTCCAGGCGGCGTTGCTGGCGGCCGAGGCGCAGCTTATCTCGGTGCGGGACGATCTCAAAAACACCCGCATCATCGCGCCCATCACCGGCAAGATCGGCGTCACCGCCTACACGCGCGGCAATTACCTGACCCCCAATTCAGGCGTCATCGCCACCATCGTCCAGGTCGATCCGCTGCGCGTCTCCTTCGCCATGTCGAACAAGGATTACCTCGCCCTGTTCGGGTCGGAGGCGGAACTCAAGGCGCGTTCACTCATCCAACTCAGGTTGGCCGACGGCAGTGTCTACGAACATGAAGGCAGGATTAAATTCCTCGACAACCAGGCCAGTCAGAAGACGGACGCCATCCGCGTCTTTGCCGAGTTCGACAACCCGGACGGCAAGCTGGTGCCGGGGAGCGCGGTCACCGTGCTGCTGGCGCGCCGCAACGGCGGCACCCACACGGCGGTGATGCCTTCGGCGGTCATGCACGACGCCGGGTCGGCCTACGTCTATGTCTTGGGCGACGACAATCAGGCCGAGCGCCGGGACATCGTCCTCGGCTTTGCCACCGGCGGCTTGCAGACGGTTCTCTCCGGCCTCGAGCCGGGCGAGATCGTCGTCGTCGACGGCACCCACAAGGTGGTGCCGGGCAGTCCGATTGAACCCGACTATGTCGACGCCGCGCTCGCGGAAGGCCGGGAGGGATAGCCGTACACTATCCATTTACCGCCATACGTCACCCCGGCGTCTTACCGCTCATCAGCGAAAGAAACGGGCGGTTCGGCCGGGGTCCACGGGGATGAACAGTCGCTACGGAAGTTCTCGCGCAACGAATTATTGAGTTCGGTGCCTTCACCGCTTTTTCCCGTGCACCCCGGCCGAACTGCCCGCTCGCTGATGTAGGTCCGCACGCCGGGGTGACGTTGCAGCAAGACGCTGCGAAAAGAGTGAGAATCCGGCCGCACATGAACGGGACGGAATGTCGTTCCCGTCCATCTGGAGAAAATTTATGCTGTCAAAATTCTTCATCCTCCGCCCCCGTTTCGCCATGGTCATCAGCCTGACGCTGATGCTGGCGGGGCTGATCAGCCTGGGGCGGCTACCCATTGCCGAATACCCGGACATCGCGCCGCCGCAGGTGTATGTCTACACCAACTACACCGGCGCGAGCGGGCAGGTCGTGGCCGACACGGTCGCGGTGCCGCTCGAGTCCGAGTTCAACGGGGTCGAGGATCTTCTCTATTTCTCGTCCTCCTCCGACAACAACGGCATGTACATTTGCACCATCACCTTCAAGTCCGGCGTCAACTCCGACATGGCGATGGTGAATGTGCAGAACGCGGTCAAGCGGGCCGAATCGGTCCTGCCCGACGACGTCGTCCGCACCGGCATCAATGTCGAAAAACGCAACAGCGACATGCTGGGCGTCTACGCCTTTACGACCGACGGCTCCATGCCGGTCATCGAGTTGAACAACTACATTTCAACCGTGGTCAAGGACGCGGTCGCCCGCGTCGACGGCGTCGCGTCGGTCGAGGTGCTGGCGGCGCAGGAATATTCGATGCGCATCTGGCTCGACCCCATGCGCGTCGCCGCGCTCGGGTTGACCAGTAAAGACATCGCCGCCGCCGTTCGCAACCAGAACATCCAGGCCGCAGCCGGCGCCATCGGCTCGGAGGCCAGCAACAATTATCTCGAATACAAGCTGAACGTCGCCGGCCGCCTGAAGATGGTCGAGGAATTTGGCGACATCGTGCTCCGCACCGACGGCGACGAATACGTCCTGCGGCTGAAGGACATCGCCGACATCGAACTGGGTGCGGAAAAATACTCCGGCAGGGCGACCTGGGGCGGCAAGGATTCCGTCGCCATGGCCATTTACCGAAACTCCGACGCCAACGCCATCGCCACCCTCGACTCGGTCAAGACCCTGCTCTCCGCCCAGGCGGAACGCTTCCCGGACGGGGTCGATTTCCAAATCGTCTACGACCCGTCCGAATACATCTTGATCACCATGCGGGAGATTGTCGTCACCCTGGTGGTCGCGCTGCTCCTGGTCGTCGCCATCACCTATGTCTTCCTGCAGGACTGGCGCGCCACCCTTGTCCCGACGGTGGCTATCCCGGTCTCGCTCCTGGCCACATTCCCGGTGATGTTCGCCCTTGGCTTCAGTATCAACGTGCTGACCATGTTCGGCCTAATCCTGGTCATCGGCTCGCTGGTCGACGACGCCATCGTCGTCGTCGAAAACACCATGGCCATTATGGAGCGTGACGGCTTGCCGGCGCGCGAGGCGGCGATAAGGTCGATGAAGCAAATAACCGGCGCGGTTATCGCGACGACGCTGGTCACTCTCGCCTGTTATGTGCCGCTCGCCTTTTACGGCGGCATGGTGGGGACGATTTACATCCAGTTCTCGGTCACGATGTGCGTCGCGTTGTGCTTCTCCACCGTGGTGGCCCTGACCTTAAGCCCGGCCCTGTGCGCACTCATCCTCAAGAAACCGCCGGAGAAGTCGCCCTGGCACTTCCGGCCGTTCAACTTCGTCCTCGACAAGACCCGCGCGGTCTACCTGCGCACGGTCGGGCTGCTGGTGCGCCGGGCAGGGCTGACGCTCGTCCTGTTCTGCCTCGCCGGCGCGGCGCTGTACGTGACGAACGCGCGCATTCCCGGCGCGTTCCTGCCGGACGAGGACAAGGGCACCATCTTCCTGAACATCGAGCTGCCGCCCGGAGCAACCCTGACGCGGACCGAGCATGCGCTCGAACGGCTGCGTCCCATGCTTGAGGAAATGGACGGCATCGACGGCGTCCTCACCATTTCCGGCTGGAGCATGATGAGCGGCACTGGCGAGAACGTCGCCATGGGTATCATCACCCTTGACAACTGGGATCTGCGCGGAGGCGACGGCCTCGACCTCCAGTCCATCCTGGCCGAGGTCCAGGCACGGACCAGCCGCATCTCGTCGGCGAAGATTATGGCCTTTACCCCTCCCGCCATCATGGGGCTGGGGACGACCGGCGGGTTGTCGTTCATGATAGCCGGCGAAGGCGACATCGATTCGCAGGAGCTGTCCCTGACGGCGAAAAAATTCGCCCTCGAACTGGGCGGCAGGCCCGAGTCGTTGTACGCAATGTCCATGTACAACGCCGACACGCCGCAACTGTTCCTCGACATCGACAGGGACAAGGCGGAGACGCTCGGCGTGCCGACATCGCGGATTTACGAGACGCTGCAGAGCAACCTGGCGTCGTACTACATCAACGACTTCAACATGCTTGGCGACACCTTCAAAGTGAAGATGCAGTCGACGGCCGAATACCGGGCGATGCTCCGGAACATCGACGAAATCATGGTCGCCAACAACCACGGCGGCATGGTGCCGCTGAGTTCGGTCGGCACGCTCCGTTTCTTCGTCGGGCCGAAGCAGATTCAGCGCTTCAACAAGATGGTCGCGGCCGAGATGACCGCCCAGACCTCGCCCGCCGCCACCAGCGGCCAGTTGATGGACATAGTCGAAAAGATGGACCTGCCCCCGGCCTACCACGTCGAGTGGACCGGCCTGTCCTATCAGGAAAAGGAGAACGCCGGCCGCATCGTCGGTCTGATGGCCATGGCCATCGCCTTCGCCTACCTGTTCCTGGTGGCGCAGTACGAAAGCTGGTGGATTCCGGTGCCGGTGATGATGTCCGTCCTCTTCGCGCTGCTTGGGGCGTCCCTCGGCCTGTGGGTAACAGGCATGAGCCTGAGCATCTATGCCCAGCTTGGCATGGTCATGCTTATCGGCCTCGCCGCCAAGAACGCCATCCTTATGGTGGAGTTCTCGAAAACCGAGCGGGAGAGCGGCCTGTCCATCCCACAGGCGGCGATGAACGGCGCCGACCTGCGCTTCCGCGCCGTGTTGATGACGGCCCTGTCCTTCCTCTTCGGCGTGCTGCCGCTGGCGGTGGCGACCGGAGCGGGCGCGGCGAGCCGGGTGGCGATTGGCGTCACCACCTTCTCCGGCATGCTGATGGCGACGGTGGTCGGCATCGTCTTCACCCCCGCCCTGTATGCGGCGTGCCAGCGCTGGCGCGAATGGGTCAAGGCAAAGATGCGCTGGACCCAGCAGGCGGCGACCAACATCACCCGCCGCTTCACGTCGACGCGCATTCTCGAAGGCCGGGAAAAGCACGAATAAGCGCGAACAGCGCCTTGTCAAAAAGGCAGGTTTACGATAGGTATGGTGGAGCGGTCGCCCGGCGGCCGCTCCACTTTTTTTGTCTCATGACAGGGAGGGCATAATGACCAGCCTTCTCGGCATCGACCTCGGCACCTCCAGCGTCAGGGCCATGCTTATGCGGTCGGACGGCACCCGCCTCGGCCTCGCCGGCAGGGGGTATGACGTCGACATTCCCGCACCCGGCCGGGCCGAACAGCAGCCTGAGATGTGGGTGGCGCGAGCCGAGGAAGCGATTCGCGAGGTTCTCGGCGCACCGGGGGTGGACGCGGGCGACATCGCCGCCCTGAGTTTTTCCGGCCAGATGCACGGCCTGGTCTGCGTCGACAAGACCGGCATGCCGCTTCGGCCCGCCATCATCTGGCAGGATCAGCGCTCCAAGGGCTGTATCGAATCGATCTATGCACGCTTCGGCCGGGACCGGGTAGGCGGCTGGGTGCAGAATTCCATTGCCGCCGGATTCCTCGTCGCCTCGCTCGTCTGGCTGAAGGAGAACGAACCGGACGTATATTCCCGCATCGACATGGTGATGCTGCCGAAAGACTATCTCAAATACCGGCTCTCCGGCGTCGTCGCCACCGATTACTCCGATGCCGCCGGCAGCGCCGCCTTCGACAACGCCGCCCTGTCGTGGTCGGGCGAGCTCCTGTCCGCCCTCGACCTCGACCCGCGCCTGTTTCCGCCCTGCCTGCCCGCGACCGAGCGGGTGGGGACGGTCACGCCCGAGGCGTCGGCCCGCACCGGACTGTCGACCCGCACCGTCGTCGTCAACGGCGGCGCCGACCAGTGCATGCAGGGGGTGGGGAACGGAATTGTCCGTTCCGGCGTGTTCTCGTCCAACATCGGCACCGGCGGCCAGGTATCGGCCATCGCGGACAAACCGCTCTACGACCCTGCCTTCCAAACTAACACCATCGCCCACGTCATCCCTGGCCGCTGGACCCTGATGGGCGCGACCCTGTCGGCCGGCGCGGCGATGAAATGGCTGTCGCAGCGGATTCTGGCCATGGACGGCTTCGGCGAGGTGGACGCCCTGGCCGGCGCGGTCCCGGCCGGGAGCGGCGGGCTGGTGTTTCTTCCCTATCTCGTGGGCGAGCGCACCCCGCACCTCGACCCCGACGCCAGGGGCATGTTCTGCGGCCTCACCCTGGGACACGGCCGGGCTAATCTGCTGCGGTCGGTGATGGAAGGGGTGGCCTTCGCCCTCCGGGACAGTCTGGAAATCATCCTGCAGATGGGCATCCCGTGCTCGCGGATGATCGCCTCCGGCGGCGGCGCCAATTCGCCCGTGTGGCTGCAAATTCAGGCAGACATCTTTAACCGTGAGGTTGTCCGCAGCTTGAACGACGAGCAGGCCTGCCTCGGCGCCGCCATCACCGCCGGCGTCGGCGCGGCTGTGTATCCGGGTTTTCCCGAAGCCTGCGACGCCCTGGTGCGGTTCGACCCCCGGACCTACGTCCCGTCCAAAGATGCTGCCGCCAGATACGCTGAATTCTACGCCGTCTTCCACGACTGTTACCGCGACAACAAGGAAACGTTTGCGAGATTGGCGATACTGGAAGACGCGAACTGATAAGGGAAAAAACGCCCCGGGATGCGGGGGCGTTTACTCAAGTTTGGCCTTTTTCCGTCATATCAAATAACTATTTATGTAATAAAAACGAGGTAATTGTGGGATGGAATTTGCATATGAAGTGGGGTTGATTGGCTTTTATGAGTTATTCTGAACCATCCATATAATTGTAGCCAATCATCGCAAAAGCGTCCATATCAGCACCCCCACACGTCACCCCGGCGTCTTGACGTCGCGCCGTGAAAGTGACGGGCGGTTGTGCCGGGGCAGGCGGGATTGACACGTGCTGCAGGCTTCTTTTACCGTACCGAGCCGTACCATAAATGCGACCGCGCCCCGACTGCCCCGGCACAACTTCGCGCCCCTCGCCCGTGTGTAATCGCCGTCATTCCCGAAGGCGATGGTCGGGAACGCCGGGGTGACGTTTTTTGCGAGAATCGAGCGTTTACGGGCATAAATTGCCAGTGGAATGGTGACGCCAAAAAGCCAAACGTGAGAAACCGCCCCGGGATTCCGGGGCGGTTATCGTTCAGGTACCTCACGATGCGGCGTCAGCCGCGCGTGTCCTTCTTCGACTGATCCTGTTCAAGCAAATCGATAGCCGTTGCCGCTTCCGGCCCGGGAATCACCTTGTCCGGATCGGATCGCTGATTGCCGCCGTTGGCGGGCATGTCCGCCGTCGGCATGTTGTTGGCCAACGTCTGGGTAATCGCCTTGTTATCTGGATGCGTCCCCGTCGCCGGGGTCACGTCGGAATAGTCCACTCGTTCGCCCCGCGGGTCCTGCTTGCCTTCACTCATGGGAGAACCTCCATATCGACCGCGTTTCTCCCCGTCACCCATGCGAAGTCATGCCGCGTGCCGATTGACCGGTACGCAGTAGTCAGTGTCCCGGCCTACGGCAGTTCCCGCAGGATGGCGTCGAAATCGGGCTGCTCCTTGATCTCGTGGCGCTTGGTCCAGAGCACCTCGCCGTCGGGACCGATGAGGTAGTTCTGCCGGCCCGAGAACCCCGCCTTTTCGATAAAGCAGCCCAGCTTCCGGGCGAGCGCGCCATGGGGCCAGAAATCGCAGAGCAGGAGCAGCTTTTTCAGCCCGAGCGAATCGGACCACGCTTTTTTGCACGGCTGGTGGTCGATGGACAGGCCGAAGGGGGTGATGCCCCTGGCGGTGAATTGATCATGGCACTGCTCCAGGTCCTGCATCTGCACCGTGCAGATTGAGGTCCAGGCCATGGGATGGAACGACAGGAGAAACCGCTTTCCCTCCAAATCGGCAAAGCTGACTTCCCGGTCGTACTGGTCCTTGAGGACAAACTCGGATACCGACATGCGGACTCCTCTCATGCTGCCCCTCGCCTGCCGCGCCAGAAAAACGCGGTGCACATATTGTACCTCAAGGAGTCACTCGCAATCAAGGGAATTTGGCGGCAAAATCTATCCATGATGATCGTCAGAACCGCGCTTGCGACCCAATAAAAATAAAAAAGTATTGGACCGACCAGTCGGAATGTAAAGCCTCTATAAATTCACCGAACTCCATGACACTATAAGTGGTTAAACAGGCGATACAGATACGTGGGAGAGTAACGTAAAAATACCGTATTCCTTTTCTTCTTTTTTTTCATGTTTACAAACAATGACAATTGTGTAGCCATCGTATAAGAAGTTCACGCAAACCAAACCGTCTGACGCTACGGGACGGGTGAAAGCTAGGACGTCACTATGACGCCCGTGAATCGCTTAGCGCTTTGTAAAGAATGATTAGTTCATGCCTGCGTTGTACGGTTTTCGCCGGCATAAGCCGAAAAGCGCAGGAGAAGGTTCACATTCAATGTAATGCGCTTTAACGAATGTACCTATGCTTTGGAGGGAACGAACCTCCTGCCGGGTCCCTTTTGTGGGAAACGCCTCTATCGGGGAAATGCCACTATGAATACCATGACGCCGCAGACCCTGGGTAAGGAAATGGTGACTGTGTTACGCCCGTTGGTCGGCGACCATACGGTGAACTTTATGGAGACTGGCGGTACGATCGTGGCTTCTTCCGACCCGGCCTGGATCGGCACTTACCACAGCGGGGCCGCGGAGGCGGCCGCCAGTCGCCGTGTTATTCGCATACGGCAGGACGACCTGCCGCCGGATTCGCAAAAGCGCGAAGGAATCAGCCTGCCGGTGGTCAAGAACGGCATGGTGCTGGGCGTGGTCGGCATCCACGGCAGACCGGAGGATCTGGAGCAGTATATCAGGCTGGTCGACGCCTGCGTCGAACTGTATCTCGAGCAGACGCTGTCGTCGCGGCAAAACCAGCTCGTCCGCCACCTTCGCGTCGACTTGCTCCGCCGCCTGCTGGACGACGCTGCCGAGGCCGAAGACCTCGCGGCCGCCGCCCGGGAAGCCGGCGTCGAGCCGCAGCTTCCAGTCAGGGTCATGGCCATAATGCCCGCCACCAACGGCGAAGGCCGCAAACACTGGTTCGAGCAACTGACCCGCCTCAGAAACCTCCTTGTCAGCCGCACCCCTGTCAACGAACGCCACGACATCGCCGAGGTGTTCGACGACATGGTAATGGTGTGCCACCACATCCAGCCCGGGGTCGACCCGGTTGCCCGATCGTCGGAGATTCACGAAACCTTGTGCAGGGAACTGAACCAGCCGGTGTCGATCGGTCTGGGCAGCGAATGCGCCGAATGGCGCGGCGCGGCGCGGGCCAAGCGGGAAGCCATTGCCCTGGCGCGCCTTGCCGACGGCAAGTGCCTGTGCATCGATTCGCCCGAAGCCGAGGTGACCTGCCTGCTGCAGGAGTGTCTGGCACAATCGGCCAGCCACCTGCGCGTCCTCGAGGAAAAGTTGCGGCGCGGCTTTGGAGCCAGGCATATGGCGCGCATCATGGAAACGATTCACGCCTATTGCAAGGCGGACTGCAGCGGCGGCAAGGCCGCTGCCGATCTCGGCATCCACAAAAACACCATGAACTACCGGATGAACAAGATCCTCGCCCTGCTCGGGCTGGAGAACCAGAACGCCTTTGTCAGGGAATTTTTCCTCCGGCTGCTTCTGCTCAACCATTCCTCCCGCAAATAACCGCTCGCAGCGGCAACCATACGGGTGAGCTCTCGCAGGCTCATCGTTCCATCCCCGGCCGTCAAGCCGGGGTTTTTGTTGCCATGCTCGCGTGCCGGCGCGCGGTTTCGGTTTCCATCCGGCCAATAATTGAACAGTGCATTAATTGCATCGTAATATGTCAGATACAAATATTTAACGCGCCATTCTTATTCATCAATGGTGAAGCAGTTCAGAATAACGCACACAGTGGCCATGGTTAATCCTTCACGTTACAGGAAACTATTTTCCATCCTTTTTATACTGCACCGCTTCTCTCTTTTCAAATCCGAGCAAAACTGTCTAGCGGCACGATTCATGGCAAACAATTCGAAATATTTCATTTATATCTTTTATTTTATCGTGTATAGTACCTCGTATGGTCCGGGAAGCACAAGAACGCTGGCCGCAGTCAGTAGCATAGTTACTTCGACTTAACTTGCCCTCTTCATCGCTTCCCCCGCCTCGAGCGCATCGCAGCGCTCCTGCTGCCTTGATACGTCAGTAGCGTTTTAAGCGTCGCCATCGTATCGCGACTGTGTTCCATATAGGGAGAAAAAACCATGTCAATCAAAGCCAAATTGTATTCCGCTTTTGTAATTATGATTGCCCTCGCCCTCATCATCGGCGGCGTCTCGCTGTTCGCCTTTACCCGCACCCAGACCATGCTCGAAGGGGCCAAGCAGCAGGTCGGGTATATCTCCGCCTCGCTGGCGCCGACCAGTGTCTCCCTGGCCACCCTCGCCACAGACACCACGGCCGCGGCCGGCACCTTTTACACCTACACCTTCAACACCCGCGACGCCGACCTCGACGCCGGTCTGCAGCGCCTGAACGATTGCGACAGGGCGGTACAAGAATTGGAGGCAATCCTCGCCCATACCGGCTCCGACCGCCTCCTCAACACCCGCCGCGATCTTCCCGTCATCAAGGATATGCTGGCGGACATCCGGGCCCAGACGGCGGAACTGCGGCGCTCGGTGCGCGGCCTTGACGTCCACAAGGAACGGGTCGAACAGCAGGTCGCCAACATGAACACCATCATGAACGAGCTCCTGGACGAAGCCATGGGCTCGATTCGCGACGTCATGATTTCCGACGCCGAGACCGGCATGACCGAACTCACCCCTCTCGCCCAGCGCCGCCTCGCCCGCGCCGATTATCTCGACACCGTCTCCGACAGGATGACGAACGGCCAGATGGCGTTCCGCATCGGACAGAGCCTGTTCGGCGAAGACGCGGAAGCCCGGTACCAGCAGGCCATCGCCATCCTGAAGGAGGTCTCGGAAGACGTCACCGGCTACGCCAACGACCCGGCCCGCATCGGCCGCCGCGCCGAGACCAAGGTCGCGTACCTGGACCTCGCCTCCGAAATCAACCAGTATGTCGAGAGCATCAACACCTTTTCCCAGGCTGCAAAGACGACGGACAGCATCAGCGCCCGCATCACCGAGGCGTCCGGCCGGCTTCTCGCCCTCACAAACGGCCTGGCCGGCTTTACCGCCGGCAACATGGTCAACGCCACCGCCCATCTCGCCGCCACCACCGTGGACATTGACGCGCTGGTCGACCGCTGCGCGATGGTGTGCTGGGCGGTCGCGGCCGCCGCCGTCCTCCTGGGCGCGGCCTGCGCCATTATTATCACGAACTCCGTGACCAGCCCCATCAACCGGGTTATTGAAAACCTCACCGCCGCCGAGAACGACATCGCCCGCGCCACCACCGAAATCGCCGAAGCGTCCCAGACCCTGGCTGCCGGCGTGACGGAACAGGCGTCGTCCCTCGAGGAAACGTCGGCCGCCATGGAGGAGATGGCCTCCATGACCCGCCAGAGCACCGACCACGCCGATCACACCAAGAGCCTGACCGAACAGACCACCGAGGCGGTCGACACCGGCTCCGCCGCCATGGAGGAGATGGGCAAGGCCATGGTGGATATTTCTGAAAGCTCCGACAAGGTCCAGAACGTCATCAAGACGATTTCCGACATCGCCTTCCAGACCAACCTGCTCGCCCTCAACGCCGCCGTCGAGGCGGCCCGCGCCGGCGAGGCCGGCAAGGGCTTTGCCGTGGTCGCGGACGAAGTCCGCAACCTGTCGCAACGCTCGGCCCAGGCGGTCCGCGACACCGAGTCCCTTATCCAGAACACGGTGGAAAGCGTCCGCCACGGCAACGCCATAACCACCCGCCTGGGCGAAAGCTTCCGCGCCATCCAGGACGGCACCAGCCGCATCGGCGACACCATCAGGGGCATCGCCAGCGCCGCCGAGGAAGCGGCCCAGGGCGTCGACCAGGTCAACAACTCGGTGGCGATGATGGACAGGGTGACCCAGGCCAACGCCTCTGCCGCCTCCGCCACCGCCGGCGCGTCCTCCAGCCTTGAAGGCCAGGTCAACGGGCTCCGGAACGATATCGGCGAACTGTTGCGGGTGGTCCACGGCAAGGGCGCATCGTCGGTCCGCGCCGCCCTCACCGGCGGCGGCAACGGCAAAAAGCGCCTCGGCTACAAGGGCGCGTCCGGCAACGTCGCCCGGCCGGTCGCCGGTCCCGGCGGCGAGCGCATCATGCGTCCCGACATGGTGCTCGAATTCGACGAGGAGTAAAGTGCCAGGGCATTAATCAGGATAAAAAACGCCCCCGGCGGGACCGGGGGCGTTTTTTTTGCACCGTGCCTCAATCCGCGCCGCCGACATCCGATAATATTTCTGGCAGACACCGCGACAGGCATAAGAATTTTTCCATGGATACCATCGGCTCCGTCACCCAATCCCCCCGGACGGCTTCCGCCGCCCCCGCCTCCACCCAGGTCACCCTGCGCGACCTACAGCGGCAGTATCCGCGCCTCAAACTGTCTGCCCAGGCCTTCGGCAGCGCCGACGCCCAGCGCGACTACGCCATGAACCAGACCGGCAAATACAACATCGCCATCGACCCGAGGGCGATTGACCGCATGGGCGAAGACAGCGAGTTTGCCGCCACAATCCACGGCATTCTCGGCGGCGTCGAGGAAAACGAGGATTGGCTCGAACGCGAGATCAGCAAAAACCCCAACACCACCCTTATCGCCAGCGGCGCCGTCATCGACAAGGACGGCAACCTCAACGCCTGGTGCGTGTCCAAGACCTCCACCTCGTCCGAGGGCATGCTGTCCATGTCCCGGAAATCGCGGGAGGCGCTGGCCAAAAAGGTGGAGGAAAAACGGAAGAAAGAGGCGGAAGAGGCGGAAGAGGCGGAGCGCCTCGAGGAAACAACGCGGGAGTCGCTCGCCGTCCTGGCATCCGCGAAGCAGACGGAAAAAACCGCCCGTTCGGTCGACGTGCACGCCTGACCCATATTCCGGCATCGCTTAGCCATAAAGAAGAAGCCGCCCGCCCCTCGGCAGACGGCTTCTTCGTGATTCAGTATCGGCCGATTATACACTTTTTGCATAACCTTGAAACAAAAAACCAGGCCTACGGTTGCGCCGCGGCAGGGTCCTTTGCCACTTCCTCGATGCGGGTAAAGAACTCCTGCACCGCTTCAATCATGGCGCGTTCGTCGTCATTGGTTGTCATGCCGGCGATCTCGTTCAGCGTCTCCTTGGCCAAATCGAAGCGGCCAATGGACTTGTAGGTCTCGGCCAGGTTCAGGCCGGCCTGGACCTTGAGGTCGGAGTCGAGGGCATAGGCGCGCCGGGCGGCCGCGACAGCCAATCCGGGATTGCGCATGGACGGGTGGCCCTGGTCCATGGCCAGGACGGAGAGGATCATCAGGCCTTCGGGGCTGCTTTCCGACCCGGCGTACCAGCGGCCGAGCAAGGCCTGGACGTCGTTTTCATCGCCCGCGCCCAATTCGGTCAGGAGGCGATAGTGGACCTGGTAGTACTGGCCGTTGTCGGGTTCGAGGCCTTCGAGGGTGGTGAGGGTGGTCAGCATCCCGGCGATGTTCTGGGCAGTGAAGGCGTCCTGGAGGTCTTCGCGGGCGTCGCGGACGGCGATGGCGTGCTCGCGGTTCAGGCGGCCCGAGAGCACGTCCTTGACCCGGTTTTCGAGGTTATCCAGCGGGTTGCCGATCCACACAAGCGCTCCCTCCCGGTCGAACAGGAAGGCGTGGGGAATGGTGTTGCGGTTGTCGGCTGCCATGTAGCTGACCATCGACCCGCCTTCCTTGTCCAGGAAGGAGGAATATTCCATCGGGTGCTGTTCCAGGAACGGCGTGACGTCCTCCTCCGCGTCGGTGGTAAAGGAGACGATCTTCAAACCTTCGTCACCATAGCGTTTCTGGATATCGCTCATAATCGGAATCGACTGGACGCAGGGCGGGCAGGTGACAGACCATACCTCGACCAGGTAGAAGGTCTTGCCGTCGTTCTGGGTCGGGTCGGCCGGTTCGCCGGTGATCCATTTATCAACCGAAAGGGCGGGCGCGGGGTCGCCAAGGTCAAGGGCGACGGCGGGAAGGGCCATGACGACGCAGGCCAGGAGGAACGCGAGGGTTCTTTTCACAAGTTCTCCATTCTATGAGATTTGGCACCGCCCGTCGGACGGACAGGGCCGTTAACGACTATTACACCAGACATCATTTTTACCGTGCCGTGGCGCGGGAGTCAAGGGTTGCGTCGACGGGTGGCGATTATTTGCGGAGCAGTTCAAGCCCCTCGGGCAGGTCGAAGTATTTGCCGATGATGCGTTCGTAGAAATCGTAGTTGCGGTTGTAAAGTTTTTTCCCGGCATCGTAGGCGGTGGTCATGTAGGCTTCGTAGACGCGCCGCCAGTTGGTGCGGTCGTTCTGTTCGGTATAGATAAGCCCTTTTTCCCTGCCTTCGCGCGAGCGTTTGCGCCAGTCCCAACGCACCCCCATGAAGGCGGCGACGATGGCCTCCGAGTTCATGACGTCCATGCCGGCCGAGGCCTTGGACGTGTCCCAGCGGAAATCGGACATCAGGTAGATAAGCTGCCGCTCCGCAGGCGCGGCCGGATAAAGCAGGTGGGGATGGCGAGGCGGCCGTCCTCCGGCTTTTGCCTCGGGTTTCAACTGAAGGCCAGCAGGCCGGCCGACGGCAACAGGGTGATGACCGGGCTGAGCCGCAGATCCACCCGGTTGGCCCGTTTCTTCGACGGGATAAGGGTCTCCAGGAATATCGCCGGATCGCGGCGTTCGATATCGCACATTTCGCCGATGATGGACGCCCGGTCGTTGCAGGCGTCGGTATCAGGCATGAAGTTTTCCTTCAGGACCAGCGGCAGGAAGCGCTCCTTCAGGTTGGCGAGGAGGCGGCCGAGGCGGCGCACCGCCTCGCACTCGCGTTCCACCAGGAATTCGGGGGTCGGCCTCGGCAGTTCGTTGGAGGCGAAGCGTTCTTCCGTCTCGTCGATGGCTTCCTGCAGTTCGCCCAGGGTGGTTGTCTTGATCTTTTCCTGCAGCTTGGTGAGTTTGGAAATTTCCACCTTTTGCGCCTGCCGCTCCATCGACAGTTCCGATTTCAGGGCCTTGTAGTTGCGGCTGCCGGGGAGCAGGTTCTTGAGCCGCTTGTCGAGGGTGGCCGCCTGTTGTTCCAGGACCTCCACCCTGCCCTGGAGGCTGTCGCACAGTTCGACCAGGCGGATTTTCTGCGAGCGAGAGTGGATTAGTTTGCGGAGCGCCTTGTCCGCCTTCCACTCCGGCGAATTGCGGCCGTTCATCTCCAAATTTTCGTCCATGGACGGGGTGCATTCGAGGTTCATCACCGCCGCCAGGTATTCGTCCGCATAGACCACGTTGGTGGTCTTGAGGGAGATTTCCATATGGTCCAGGACGTCCTTGGTGCACTCGTCCACCACGTGCTGGCGCACCGTGTCGTCCATCCACCAGCGGTTGAAGCCGACCGCCCCGTAGCGGAGGAAGGCGCGGACCGCCATGGGGATTTCCAGCTTGCCCACGATGTAGTGCTTGGCCACCTTGGTGTAGACGACCCAGAACTCCTTGATGAGCGCCAATTCGATGGACGCCAGTTCCTGGTTTATCCAGGCCACCCGGCTGCCGAGCAGGCTATCCAATTCAGCCAGTTCTTCGTAGCTCTCCTCGACGCCGCCGTTTTCCTCGTCTTCGTCCTCGACGCCGTCGTCCTTTTTGCCAAGGAAGCCGAGCAGTTTTTTGCCGCCTTTTTTATCGCCCGGGTTCTGGAGGCTGGCCAGGCGGGCCTTGGTGACGGACCGGTTGAACTTCGCCTCTTCCAGCAGTTCGTAGAGGGCGAGGACATAGGCCGCGCCGCCCAGCAGGGTTTTGGCGTCGATGCCGGCCTTTTCCAGTTCCCCGGCCAGCAGTTCGCTCTCCATCAGTTTATAGCCGTGCGCGTAGGCGGCGGGCAGCGCTTCGCGGCCGGATTGGGCGATAATGGTCCACTGGTTGATGGCGATGTCTTCGGCGGCGCGCATCTCCTTGGACGGCAGGGGCGGCAGGGCCGTGCCTTTTTTCTTCGCCTCCTTGACCTTTTGCTTCAGATCGCGCCGCTTTTGCGTGCGCTTTTCGATCATCTCCTCGGCTTTTTCCGGGGTCGGCATTTTCTCCATTTCCCGGTCCATCCGCGACAGTTCCGACTTGACCGCATCCAGCATGGACGGCTTGGAGGCGCGCAGTTCGTCGCGCTCGACCTTCAAGTCGGCCAGGAAGGAATAGACGAACAGCCGCGACTCGATGGCGGCGCGGAATTCGTCCGAAATGGGGATGGCGTTCGGGTCTTTTTCGCGTTCGCCCGGGACCTCGGCCATGCCGGGGATGGTCACCGGCACCGCCGACGCGGAGACGGGAGCAGGCTCCGCTTCCGGCTCGGGGTTGAATTCACCCACCAGGCCGGCTTCGGCCGCCGCCTTGGACAGGGCCAGTTCCGGATCGACGCCGTCCTCCTCCTCCGGTTCGATGGCGTCGACATAGCCGCGCCCGTCGCCGACCTCGATATCCTCGATTTCCGCCAGCCTGGGCATGGGCGGCGGCTTGGGCATGAGCCTGACGGATTCGCGCGTGCGGCGCACCGTGTCTTCATCAATCCGGATGGGCGGGACGGCGGCGTCCGGTCCACCTTCCCCTTCGGGTTCGGGTTCTTCCGTGAACGCGGGTTCGAAGGCGGCGTCGATGGCCGGACCGAGAAGCGCCGAGAAATCGTCGGCGCTTTCGGGAATGTCGTCGGTCTCCTCATCGTGGGCGAACACGTCCGAATCGACCGCTTCCGTGATTTCGGAATCGGCGCCCGCCAGCGGTCCGCGCTCGCGCCGGACCGATTCGAGTTCCCGCTCCATTTCGGGGGACGGGGCGTCTGTTTCGGTGACGGAAAGGCCGAAGGCAGCGTCGACCGTCTCGCGCAACCGTTCGGCGTCGTCCTCGCCGACGACGGCGGTGCGGCTGGCGGTCTTTGACCGCTCGCCGGAGAGTTTTTTGTATTCGATGATGAAGTTGGCGATTTGGATGGTGTCGCCGTCCTTGAGCCGCATGGGACGGGTGATGCGTTTGCCGTTCAGGTAGGTGCCGTTCGCCGACTCGAGGTCTTTCAGACCGCATTGTCCTCGCAAGGTAAGGAAGACGGCATGGCGGCGGCTCACGGCCAGCGACGGCAGATACACGTCGCACTCGACGCTACGGCCGGCGAAAAGGGGCATGCCCTCCCGCACCTCGACGACCTTGTCGCCGGTGCCAGTTTTCAGGGTAAGCTCTGCGGTAATCATAACGCCAATCCATTAGCGTCTGCCGTTCCGTGGTAGAGACTCTGTAACTATACCTCCCGTTGGACAAAACGGCAAGGTTTTACCCGGAGTATATCTGATAATGGTTGACAATACGGGCTTTTCCGATAAAAAATGATGGCCGGACCGCTGTTACGGCGGCCGTACGCCCACGGGGGATTTGCATGAACATGAACGACGCCGTTTTCGAAAGTTCCATACCCGGCCTGCCCGCGCCCAAGCGGGGCAAGGTTCGGGATGTCTACGATTTGGGCGACCGCATCCTGCTGGTCGCGACCGACCACATCAGCGCCTTCGACGTGGTCTTCCCCACCCCTATCCCGGACAAGGGCCGCATCCTGACCCAGTTGACCCTGTTCTGGCTGGACCTGCTTTCCGACGTCATCCCGAACCATCTCATCTCGACCTCGCTGGACGAATTGAAGCTGCCGGCCGACATCCACAAGCAGCTTTCCGGCCGGTCGCTGCTGGTGAAAAAGGCCGAGGTCATTCCTTTCGAGTGCATCGTCAGGGGCTATATCATCGGTTCCGGCTGGAAGGAGTACAACGCCACCGGCGGCATCTGCGGCATCAAGCTGCCGGAAGGCCTCAAGATGGCGGACCGCCTGCCCGAACCGCTGTTCACCCCCTCGACCAAGGCCGACGTCGGCCATGACGAAAACGTCTCTTTCGAAGTGATGGCGAAGCGGCTGGGCGAAGGGCTGGCCGGCACGGTCCGCGACGCCGCCCTGCGGCTTTACGCCAAGGCGGCGGAATACGCCCGGGGGAAGGGCATCATCATCGCCGACACCAAGTTCGAATTCGGCATTTACGACGGCAAGCCCATCCTCATCGACGAAGTGCTGACGCCCGACTCGTCCCGTTTCTGGCCCGCCGACGCCTGGCAACCCGGCCACAACCCGCCGTCCTTCGACAAGCAGTATCTGCGGGACTGGCTCGAGCGCGAGTGCGCGTGGAACAAGGAACCGCCGGCCCCCGGCCTGCCCGAGACGGTTGTCGCCGCGACCCGGGACCGGTACCTCGAGGCCTACCGCATCCTCACCGGGAAAACGCTGGACTGATGGCGAAACAGGCCAGGCCGCTCCGGCACGCGGCCGAGTACGCAGCCGCCAAGGCGGCGATGCTGACCTTGTCCGCCCTGCCCCTGCCCGCCGCCCACTGGGTCGGCCGGCGGCTTGGCGATGTTGCCCGCGCGCTGGACAAACGCCACCGCCAGCGCGCCCGCGACCAGGTCCACGACCGGCTTGGGCTTGAGGGAACCGCCCTCGACGCGTTCGTCAGGGCGAATTTCCAGAACTACGGCATGACCATGGCCGAGTTCTGCCGCCTCGGCCGGATGACGAACGAGGAATTCCTGCGCCGCGTCGACGTCGACGCCTTCCGGGAACGGGTCTATGCCCTCAAGGCGGAAAACAAGGGCATGGTGTTGTTCACCGCCCATTTCGGCAATTGGGAATGGTGCAATACCGCCATCCGCGTCATCGGGGTAAATAGCGGCTCGCTCGCGCGTCCTCTGGACAATCCCCGCATCGACGATATAGTCAGAAGCATCCGCGAGCGGCTTGGCGGGCCGATACTCGACAAGCAGGGGGCGATTCGCCGGGCCGCGTCGATATTGCGGAAAAAAGGCGCGGTCGGCGTCCTGCCCGACCAGGACGGCGGCCGGCTCGGAGTGATGTCGCCGTTCCTTGGCAAGCCGGCCAGCACCATCACGGCGCCGGTGGAACTCGCGGTCCGCTTCGGCTGCCCGATGTGCGTGATGGGGGCGATGCGGGTAAACGAGGGCGAGCGGATTCTCCGCATCGTCGTCCAGCCCGCCATTCACCGGCCCGATCCGGAGGCCGACCGGCGCGCCGAGGTCAAGCGGCTGGTGGACGCGATCAACAGCGACGTCTCCGACATGATCATGCGCGCGCCGGAACAATGGATGTGGATTCACCGCAGGTGGAAAAGCGTGGGTGAGTGGGGGTAAACCCGCGCAGCGGGTAATAATGGAAGTATTATGGCCTGGAAAAGTTACTATCTCGCGGCGGGCGTCATCTCCACCGTCGCCCTGCCCTTTTTTGACGGGGTCGAAAACGCGGGCAACCTCCCGGACGGCCCCTGCATCGTCGCCGCCAACCATTCCAGCTTTCTGGACGGTCCCCTTCTCGCCCTCGCCTATTGCAGGGTGCGGCTGAAACCGCTGCACATGATTGCCTACGAGGAGCCGTTCCACCATCCGCTTATGGGCTGGATTCTCCGCTCCGGCGGCGCCATTCCCTTTCGCCGTGGCGACCGCGCGTCGCAGGCGAAAATGCTCGCGACAGCCCTCGGCTGGATGAAGGCGGGCGAGGCCGTCGGCATCTTCCCCGAGGGCCACATCAACCCGCGCCCGCGCATGAACCGCGCCCGGCCCGGCGCGGCGTTGCTGGCGCTCGAGACGCGACTTCCCATTATCCCCACCGCCATCATCGGCTCGTCCGAAGTCATGCCGCCCGGCAAACGGCTGCCGCGCCTCGGCCCCAGGGTAAAGGTGCATTTCGGCCGGCCGGTGCCGCTCATGGACAAGGAATATCTCTACCGCCGCCTGCCGAAGGACGAACGTGCCCAGATGATCAAAAACCTCGGCCATCGCATTGTCCGCGCCATCGGCATGCTGTCGGGCCGCGAGGTCAAGGAATGAGCGGCCACGCCCTCCTCGATTGCGGCAACGAACGCCGGCTCGAACGCTTCGGCGACATCGTCGTCGACCGTCCAGCCCCGGCCGCCCGCTTTCCGGCCGGTCTCGACCGGAGCGCCTGGGATGCTGCCGCTCTCGTGTATTCCCGTGACGGCGGCTGGCAGGGGGATGCGCCTGATGACTGGCACGTAAAACTCGGCGCGCTTACCATGCGGCTTCGACCCGCGTCCGGCGGTCAGGTGGGAATCTTCCCCGAACACGGCGCTGTCGCCGACGGGGTGATTGCCCGGCTGGGCGAGACGGTGCCGCAGGCGCGAGTTCTCAATCTTTTCGCTCACACCGGCCTCGTCACGTTGCGCTTGGCGGCAGCGGGCGCGGCATCTGTCGTGCATGTCGACGCCGCCCCGGCCGCGGTCCGCACCGCCAAGGAAAACGCGGCGCTTTCGGGTCTGGCCGACGCCCCGGTGCGCTGGCTGGTCGACGACGCCCGGGGCTTTATGCTCCGGGACGCTCGGCGCGGCCGCGTCTACGACGCCATTCTCGCCGATCCGCCCGCCTATGGCCGCGCCGGCAAGCGGGAATGGAAGCTGAAGCGGGATCTGCCGCTCCTGTTCGCAGACGTCATCCCGCTGACCGCTCCCGACGGGCTGTTCTGCCTCACCGTGCACAGCGAGGGCTGGGATGGCGAGCGGTTGCTTCATCTCCTCGCCGATTTCCCCGGATGGGAGGACGCCGAAACGGAAGCGTTGCGGCTCGCTCCCGACGGCCCCGGACGGGAGTTGCCGGCCGGCTGGGTGGTGTGGGCGCGGAGGCGGTAGAGGGCCAACCACTTCCGCTTCGCCATCCCCCATCCGTCACCCCGGCGGGAGAAACGTCCGCTACATCCCAAACGGGAAGTTGTGCCGGGGCAATCGGGCCGGACATGAACGGCAGGGAACCCTGCATCGCATTGCAGCACAGGGTCATTCGCCCTGCCCCGGCACAACCACACGCGTGTCCGCTGGTCGACGCTCCACCGCCGGGGTGACTTTGGGGGAGGCGAAACGGAGTTTTTGAGGCACTCGACATCTCGTGTAATACCGCACACCTATATCCCGAAATACCCGTAAATCCCCGCCTTCGCCAGCAGCAACTGTTCCGGCGGCGGCGTAAACCCATAGCAGAAATTGAAAATCGCCCCAAGCTGGCCCAGCAGCATATCGATGCCGGCGATGGTCTTCAGCCCCAGCGCCGACGCCGCCTTGACCAGCCGGGTCTCGGGCGGGTTGACGATATTTTCCATCACCACCGCATGGGCGGGCAATCGGTCGATAAACGACAGGTCGTCGAAATCGCGATCATAACCGTACATCCCCAGGGGCGTCGACTGCATGAGGAAGTCGCACCCTTCCGCGGCATCGTTGAGAGCCGCGTCCGTAAACGGGCCCGATTCAAGCTGCATCGCCCCGACGCGCGGCCGCAGGCGCTCGACCAGCGCCGCCGCCTTGTCGGCGGACCGGTTGAGAATACGGACGGACGCCGCGCCCGCGCCCGCCAGTTGTAACGTAATCGCCCCCACAATCGCCCCGGCCCCCAGCATGACCACCCGCATGCCCCGCACGTCGACGCCGGCCGCCTGGATGGCGGCGAGGTTGCCTTTGCCGTCCATGCCCGCGCCGTGGGAACGGCCCTCGCCGTCGAAGCGGACGATATTGACGGAATTGAAAAAACGCGAGTCCGCGTCCACCACGTCCAAATGGGGAATGATGGCCGATTTCAGCGGCATGGTGAGGGTGAAGTGGCGGATGCCGAGGGTTCTGGCGGCAGCCATGAAATCGCCCACCTGCTCGGGTCGAATCTCCACCGGCCACATGATTTCGTTCAGGTTGTTGGCGACGAACAGCGGATTGTAGGCGTGCGAGGCGCTGCTTTGTCCCATCGGATAGCCGATGATGGGGAAAAGGCGCGTATCCGGATTGAAGCGCAGGTTATCGAAATGCATGGCTACACCTTTGTCGAACGATATGAAAACGCCTCCGCCGGCGAAGGCGGAGGCGGCGTGGAAAGAGTCGCCCGTTACTTGCCCTTCAACGCCTTGACGGCGGCGGTGGCAGCCTGGTGAATCATGATGACGTCGCCGGCGTAGATAATGAACTGGAAGCCCATATCGGCATAGCGCTTGGCGTTTTCGAAGGTGCCCGCGAAGATGCCCGCCACCTTGCCCGCGTTCTTGACCGCCTTCAGGACGGTGCCGATGGCGTCGACCATTTTCGCATCGTTCACCTGGCCGGGGATGCCCAAGCTTTGCGACAGGTCGAAGGTGCCGATAAAGATCGAATCGATGCCGTCAATCGAGGCGATGGCGTCGATGTTCTTGACCGCCTCGACGCTTTCCGCCTGCACCTGGACAAAGGTGTTGGCGTTGCAGCGTTCGATATGTTCTTCAACGGTGAGAAAACCCCAATTGGCGGAACGCATGCCGGCATAGCCGCGCCGGCCGCGCGGATAGTAGCGGGCGGCTTCGGCCACGGTTTTGGCGATGTCGGGGGTGTGGACCAGCGGCACCATGATGCCGGCCGAGCCGATATCGAGGTGTTTGAGAATGGTGCTCGGGAGCGCGTTCGGAACGCGGACCATGGTCGGCATATTGGTCACCGTGCCGGCGCGGACCATGTCGACGGCGCGATCCGGCCCGCTCGCGCCGTGCTCGCAGTCGACGACGGTAAAGTCGAAGCCGGCCAGGCCGAACATCTCGACAATATCGGGGGACAGAAAATCGGCAAACGTGCCGTACAGCGTCTCACCGGCCTTGAAGCGTTTTACCAGCGTATCGGGAACCATCGTATTCCTCCAAAGAAAAAGGGAGCAGGTAACCACAGCCTAGATAGATCCACTATACCCCTCGACGATGGTTTTTGCCATAAAAATTTGCGTAATAATGAATCGGGGTGTATAATAATGAAAAGTTGACGTACCGCTGACATAAAGGAAGGTTGTGGACGAACAGACGCCCAAGGTGAAATCTCTCTATAAAGCGGTAAAGCTGCTCGACCTGTTCGACGCTGCGCATCCCGAGCGCGGCATCAACGAATTGGCCGAGGCATCGGGCATGCTCAAGAGCTCGGCCTACAACATCATGAGCACCTTCCGCCAGTGCGGCGTTATCGAAAAAAGTCCCCAGACCGGCAAATATCGTCTGGGCAAAAAAATTCTCCAGCTTGCCAACACCCTCCTGAACACGGACCAACTGCGCCAATCCACCAAACCGTACATGGACAGTCTGGCCCGGGAATGCGGCGAAGTGGTCTATCTCGCCCGGCCCGATGCGCCGCAGATCATTTATCTCGACAGTTCCTACCCGCCCGGCTCCATGTTTGCGCGGGTCATCTCCGGCCTCAGCGCCAAAATGTACTGCACCGGGATCGGGAAAGCCATGCTCGCCTTTATGGGCGACGACGTCTTCGCCACCGTTGTCCAGGCTGGCCTGCCACGCTGTACCCCCTACACCATCACCAACCCGGACGCGCTCCGGGACGATCTCGAGGCAACCCGTGCACGCGGTTATTCCATCGACAATATGGAACACGAATACGGCATCCGCTGCGTCGGCGTACCGCTGCGGAATTACCACGGCGACGTCGTCGCCGGCCTAAGCATCAGCGGGCCGTCCCTGCGGGTCATGGACGACCGGGTCACCTTTTTCGCCGACAAGTTTCTGCAGGCGGCAGCGGAATTGCAGCCGCAGTTGCAATAAATCGACGCCGCTGCGATACTGGGGCCGCTGGTCATTCTCGGTGACGGCCGAAATCCACGTGTGGATACACAATTTTTCCAGCAAAGCGGGAAATAAGTGTGTTGACACCGTTGAATTTTCGAGGTATTATATTATTACGAAATGCAATTCATCAATAATGAATTCCCTGCGCAACGCCCGACTACCCTTTGCCGCTCGCTTTTGCCTTATACCGTTCCTCCGAAGAAACAGTGACGCAGCACGGCGGAATCCCGTTTCCGTTGCCGCCGATAAGTCGACCGTTTGCGAAAATACTTGCCCCTGACCGCCGAGGAGAACAACCATGGCACGCTGGAACGTCCTTATTCTTGACGACGAAAAGGATATGAAGGAGTTCGACGCCACCATCCGCGACCTGCTCCAGGGCGACGTCGATATCGTCCGCGTCAACCAGGAGGACGCCGCCGCCGTCGCGAAAGCGGTCGTGGACACGGACGGCATCCTTGATCCGCTGGTTGTGCTGGACGAAACCCTCATCGCCTCGATGCAGCGCTGCCGCATCATCGTCAAGATGGGCATCGGCTACGACAACATCGATGCAGCCGCTGCGGCCAAGCGCGGCATCTGCGTCGCCAACACGCCCGACTACTGCCAGGGCGAGGTCGCCGATCACGCCATGGCCCTTTTCCTTGCCCTTCACCGCCGCATCGTCCTGGCCGACCGCCAGGTGCGGGCCGGCGTGTGGAACGACACCATCCTCCACCCCGACACGCCGCGCCTGTCCGAGTGCACCTTCGGCCTGCTCGGCTGCGGCTTTATCGCCCGCGCCACCGCCGAACGCGCCCGCGCCTTCGGCATGAAGACGATCGGCTACGACCCGTTCCTCACTGCCGACTATCTGGCCGCCAACGGCATCCGCAAGGTGGATGACCTGGACGCGTTTCTGGGCGAGGCCGATTTCATCTCCCTGCACATTCCCGCCACGGCGGAAAACAAGGGCCTGATCAACATGGACCGGCTCAAGAAGATGAAGCGGTCGGCCCTCCTCATCAATACCGCCCGGGGAGCGGTCGTCGACGAAGCCGACCTGTACACCGCCCTGAAGGAAGGCGTCATCGCCGGCGCCGGCCTTGACGTGCAGGTGGACGAGCCGCCGCACCAGCCGTCGCCGTTCAACGAGTTGCCGAACATCATTCTCACCCCGCACACCGCCTATTATTCCACCGCATCCGACCGCGCGCTCCGCGTCCTGGGGGCGGAGGCGATTGCCGACACCTTCCTCAAAGGCAGGCCCAAATCGTGGGTCAACCAGGAGGGTTTTGTGCCGCGCGCGTGGTAACGGCGGGAATGGCCCGGATAAAACCAGCCGGTTTCCCCAGACGTCACCCCGGCGTCACCACGTCCAACAGGGGGATAGACGGGCGGTCTGGCCGGGGTCCACGGGGCTGAAAAGGGGCTATGAAAATAACCTGAAAGCGACTGCGTGAGTTTGATGCCTTCACTGGTTTTCCCCGTGGACCCCGGCCGAGCCGCCCGCTTTTCCCGCTGGTGGAGGCCCGCACGCCGGGGTGACGATTAAGGGAGATTGAGACGTTTGGATCTGACGAACTGCGAAAAATCGTTTGCGCAATAACAGAAGGAGTCAGGCATGGCACGAGTGGAACTGAAGAACATCGAAAAGGTCTATGAAGGCGGCGTCAAGGCGGTTCACGGAGCCAATGTCGTCATCGAAGATCAGGAATTCGTGGTCTTTGTCGGGCCGTCCGGCTGCGGCAAGTCGACGACGCTCCGCATGGTCGCGGGCCTGGAGGACATCAGTTCCGGCGATCTCCTTATCGACGGCGAGCGCGTCAACGACCTGCCGCCGAAGAACCGAAACATCGCCATGGTGTTCCAGAATTACGCCCTCTACCCCCACATGACCGTCTACGAAAACATGGCTTTTGGCCTGCGTATCCGCAAGCTCCCGGACGCCGAAATCGACAGCCGCGTCCGCGCCGCCGCGAAAATCCTCTCCATCGAAATGCTGCTCGACCGCAAGCCGAAGGCGCTCTCCGGCGGCCAGCGCCAGCGCGTCGCCGTCGGCCGGGCCATTGTCCGCAACCCGAAGGTGTTTCTATTCGACGAACCGCTGTCCAACCTCGACGCCAAACTGCGCGTCCAGATGCGCACCGAAATCGCCAAGCTGCACCACCGCCTCAAGGCGACCATGATCTACGTCACCCACGACCAGGTCGAAGCCATGACCATGGGCGACAAGATCGTCGTCATGAAGGACGGGCTTATCCAGCAAATCGGTTCTCCCCTGCTTCTCTACGATCACCCGGCGAACAAGTTCGTGGCCGGCTTTATCGGCTCGCCGCCGATGAACTTCCTCGAAGGCGTTATCGAAGGCGGCACGCCGCTCCGGGTCAAGGGCGAAGGCTTTTCCTTCGCCGTCGCGCCCGAGCACCGCGATTCGCTCGCGGCGCATGTCGGCAAGACCGTTTCCATCGGTATCCGCCCCGAGCACATGATGATTGCGCCCCGGGAGCAGGAAGACAACGTCATCAATGCCCACATCACCGTCATCGAAGAACTCGGGGCCGAAGCGCACATCTACATGTCCCGCGCGGCCGACGACAGCGAAAACCTCATCGCCCGCGTCGATCAGCGCCACGGCTACAAGATGGACGACACGGTGAAGATCACGCCCGAAGCGTCGGCGGTCCGCTACTTCGACGGCGAGACGGGGCGTGCGCTCCTGGGCGTCATCGGGCCAATCCGCATGTCCAGCCGCCGGCAGGCCGAGTAGGAGGAGAACGACATGAGAACCGGAAGCTGGAACGACCGCAACGCCTATTGGCTGTTCCCGTCGGCGGCGGTGTTCGTCATCCTGCTCCTGATGGTGTTCCCCCTCGGTTACACCATCTACAATTCGTTTACCGACTGGAGCCTGACCTCGGGCTATGGCGCGTCGTGGGTCGGGTTCAGGAATTATATTGAAATCTTCACGAACGACGAGCGTTTCTGGGGCTCGGTCTGGCGCACCTTCTACTTCACCGCCCTCGCCATGGTGGTGGAGGTGGTGCTGGGGGTGCTTATTGCCGTCCTGTTCGACGCCAAGGATTTTCGCGGCAAGCGGGTGGTGCGGTCGATTTTCCTGATGGCCATGATGGCCACCCCCGTCGCCGTCGCCATGGTGTGGATGCTCATCTTCGAGCCCACGGCCGGCATCCTCAACTACATCATCCGCGCCACCGGCTTCCAAAGCATTCTCGACACCGTGGGAATCGGCAAGATCCTGTGGATAACCGACGGCGTGACCGTCATTCCCTCCCTTGTCCTCGTGGACATCTGGGAATGGACGCCGCTCATTTCCCTTATCGTCATTGCCGGGCTGTCGACCCTGTCGCGCGAGCCCTACGAATCGGCGATGGTGGACGGGGCGAGTTCATTCCAGATCTTCTTCCGCATCACCCTGCCGATGATCGCGCCCACTATCGGCGTCGCGGCCCTGCTGCGGCTGGTTGACTGCCTGAAGACCTTCGACATCATTTACACCATGACCATGGGAGGACCGGGCTATTCGTCCGAGACCCTGAACATCTACACCTACCAGACGTCGTTCCAGTATTTCAATTTCGGATATGCGTCGGCGTTGCTGGTGGTGTTTTTCGCCCTGGTTTTGGGAGTGAGCCTTATCGTCACCTATCTCCGCCGCGGCCTTGAAGATTGAGGAGGACACCCATGTCTACCGCACCGCTGCCGCAGCAGGAACGGTCGTCCCGCACCGGCCGCAAGCTGATGAGCGCGCTGTATTACCTGACCATCATCGTCTGCATGTTCTTTTTCCTGTTGCCGCTGTTGTGGATGCTCCTGAACGCGCTGAAGACGCCGCTGCAGATCGTGCAGTTGCCACCGAAGCTCATTTTCGAGCCGACCCTCGACAACTTCCGCAATGTCTTCAACCAGCAGAATTTTCTCCGCTATATCTGGAACTCGCTGGTCATCGCCGCCGGTTCGACCGTGCTCGGGCTGGTGCTCGGGCTGCCGGCCGCGTTTTCCATCGCCCGCTACAAGCAGAAAAAGCTGGCCGTGTTTATCCTGATTTCCCGCATGGTGCCGGGCATCACCTTTCTGCTGCCCTTGTTCATCATGTTCCGCACCTTCAGCATGGTCGACACCTACACGTCCCTGATTCTCGCCCACCTGCTGGTCGGGCTGCCGTTCATCGTCTGGGTCATGGTGCCGTTCTTCGAATCCATCCCGAACGACCTGATGGAAGCCGCGCGCGTCGACGGCTGCTCCATCTTCGCCACCTTTATCAAAATCATCCTGCCGATATCGCTCCCCGGCGTGGTGACGGGCGGCATCCTCTCGTTCATTTTCTCGTGGAACAACTTCATGTTCTCGGTGGTGCTGGCGTCGAACCGGACCAAGACCGTGCCGGTCGCCATCTTCAACTTCATCTCCTACGCCCAGATCGACTGGGGCGGTCTGATGGCGGCGGCGGTGGTCATTACCCTGCCGGTTCTGGTCATCACCATCGTCACCCAGAAGTACGTGATTCGCGGCCTGACCGCCGGCGCGGTCAAGGGCTAAATGGCATTGTCGCATGAACCGCTTTCCGTTTCGATTACAAGGAGACAGTATGAAGAAATTCCTCGCTCCCGTCCTCGCCTTTTGCCTGTTGGCGGGCATGGCGTCCGCCGGCCAGAGCATTCGCTTCGTCGCCTCGGTCAGCCCTGTCGCCGACGCCATCCGCGCGCTGCTGCCTGATTTCGAAAAGGAAACCGGCATCACGGTCGAGATGGAGCAGCTCGGCAATGAACAGTTGTCGCAAAAGCTCACCGTCGAATTCGCCTCCGGCGGCTCCGGCATCGACGTCTTCATGATTCGTCCCCTCGACGAAGCCCGCATGCTCAAACGTAACGGCTGGGCCGTCGATTTGAGCAAATGGCTGAAGGACGACGCCGACTACGACTTCGCCGACTATTCCGAAGGCTCGATTCAGTGCACCAGCGTCGACGGCTTCCAGACCTCCATCCCGCTCATCAACGAGTGCCAGGTCATCTATTACCGCAAGGACGTGTTCGAGAAGGCCGGCGTCCAGCCGCCCAAGACGTTCGAAGAACTGGAAAAGGTCGCCGCCGCCGTAACCGACAAGTCGAACGAGAGGTACGGCTTTGTCTCGCGTGGCGCCCGCAACGCCCTTATCACCCAGTTCTCGAGCTATCTCTACGGCTTCGGCGGCGATTTCTCCAAGGACGGCCAGGCGCTTATGGACACGCCCGAAGCCCACGCCGCCATCGACTACTACGGCCGCATGCTCCGCCTCTACGGTCCCGAAGGCGTGCACAACATGTCGTGGCCGCAGGCCGCCGCCATCTTCCAGCAAGGCAAAGGCGCGATGTACATCGACGCGTCGTCGCAGTACCCGAGCATGCTCGACCCGACCAAGTCGTCGGTCGCCGACGTCACCGGCGTCGCCATGTTCCCGGCCGGCCCCACGGCCCACGCCGTCTACGACATCACCGCCTGGGCCATCGGCATCTATTCGAACAGCCAGAACCAGGACGCCGCCTGGCAGTTCGTCCGCTACATGACGGACAAGGACCGCACGCTGATTCTCCAGGGCGAATACGCCAACCAGTGCGCCCGCATGTCCATCTATAACTCGCCTGAAGGCATCAAGAAGCTGCCCGCCGACTGGGTCAAGGCCGTCTCCGAAACCGGTCCCATCGGCGTTGGCCACGACCGCCCGCAGTTGACCGCCGTGGCGCAGGCCCGCGACATCCTCTCGGAACCGGTCACCCTCTCCATCGACGGCAAGGATTTCAAGGGCGCCGCCGCCCGCGCCAACCAGCGCTTCCAGGAACTGCTCGACCGCGAGAAGTAGGCGGTTGTTGCAACGGCATCATTACCATGCGCGGCGTCGCCAAACAGGCGACGCCGTTTTCATTTCCAAAACACGCACCCCGCCTCCCCCCACGCGTCACCCCGGCGTGCGGACATCCACCAGCGGGCAAACGGGCGGTTCGGCCGGGGTTTACGGGATACACAGCGAAGGCACCAAACTCAAACAGACGCACCAGCATTTCTTTTTCCCAAAACCCCCTTGACATGTCTCGTTCCATCGATGTATAGTTGTCTCCTTGAAAAACCGGTGGAGAACCCGTGAACCATCTGCCCTTCGACATAATCATGCGCCAGAACCCCGTAAGCGGAATGTCGATTCCGCCCATTATGGCCATTATTATTATGTCCGACTGGCGAAAGCACACGGCGGGTTCAGGCACTTTCCACTAACGGCCTTAAACAAGACAAAACCCCCTGTGCCTTTCGCCCGACGGCGAAAGGCATTTTCTTTTGAATCCTAGCCCTCTTGTGGAGCCACCATGAACGTCAGAGACATCGAACAGGCGCACGCGACATTGCACAAGGTGCTGCACGCCATCCCGCTTTCGTCGTCGCGGACCTTCTCGCAGATGAGCGGGGCGGAACTGTTCCTGAAATGCGAAAACCTGCAGAAGACCGGGTCGTTCAAGGTACGGGGCGCGTTCAACAAGATTTCCAAACTGGCCAACCGGGGCGACTGCCCGTCGGTGGTGGCGGCGAGCGCCGGCAACCACGCCCAAGGCGTCGCGTTCTCCGCCTCCACCCTTGGGGTCGAATCCACCATCGTCATGCCGCTCGCCACCCCCATCGCCAAAATCCGCGCCACCCAGGACTACGGGGCCAACGTCGTCCTCCACGGCGCGTGTTACGACGACGCCTACGCCAAGGCCTGCGAAATCATGGAAGAATCGGGCGCGACCTTTGTCCATCCCTTCGACGACGAGGACATCATCGCCGGACAAGGCACGGTGGCTATCGAGATTTTCCGCGACATGCCGACCGTCGACCTGGTGCTGGTGCCGGCCGGCGGCGGCGGCCTCCTGGCCGGCATCGCCTATTATATAAAAAGCATCAACCCCAGGGTTAGGGTCATCGGTGTCCAGGCTGAAGGCGCGGACGCGCTGGTGCGGTCGTTCCGGGCCGAGCGGCTTGAGTCCACCTCCACCGTCCACACCATCGCCGACGGCATCGCGGTCAAACAGCCGGGCGGCCTCACCTTCGACTTTATCAAGCGCTATGTCGACGACATGGTCACCGTCTCCGACGACGAAATCGCCGAGTCCATCCTCCTCCTGCTGGAACGGAACAAGATGGTGGTCGAGCCGGCCGGGGCGGTATCCCTCGCCGCCGCGCTCAGCAGAAAAGTGGAGATCGCCGGGCTGCGGACCGTCTGCGTTCTGTCGGGCGGCAACATCGATGTGAGCTTTATCCACAAGATCGTGGAAAAAGGCCTTATCACCCGGGGCAGGCAGATCAAGTTCCGCACCATCATGTCGGACCTGCCGGGCAGCCTCACCCATTTTTCATCCATCGTCGCCGCCTGCCGCGCCAACGTCATCATGGTGCAGCATGACCGCCTCAGTCCCGGCCTTGGCCTGAACGACGCCATCCTCCACATGGCCTGCGAGGTCGGCGGCCGCGAACACGGCGAAGAACTGTTCCGCCGGTTGAAGGAGGCGGGCTACGAAATCACCAAGGAATAGGAACGCGCGTCCGGTCTGGCTAGAGCGTTTTACATTGAATGGATCTTCCCTTCGCTTTTCGGCGTATTCCAGGAATAACCGTAAAACGCAGGCATGGACCAGTCATTCTTTAAAAAGCGCTAAACCGTTCCCGCGCACGCCCGCAGGGCGCGGCCAATTCGTCCGCGCGCCGGTTTTTACGCTGTGCACGGCGAGACAAAGGCCATACAATATCGCCATCGCGCGGTGATTTTCGACCGTTTTCCGCCACAATTCGTCCTGGAGGAGGGTGCGGCATGAACACGCAGGAATCGGCCACGCAGGCCATACGCGAAGGCAAAACCGTTCTCGGCATTGAACTCGGCTCCACCCGCATCAAGGCGGTTCTCGTCGGTCCCGACCATTCCCCCATCGCCTCCGGCAGTTATGATTGGGAAAACAGATACGAAAACGGCGTGTGGACCTACAGTATGGACAACGTCTGGACCGGCTTGCGGAGCGTGTACACGAGCCTGGCCGACGACGTGCAGTCGCGCTATGGCGTGGCCCTGGGCGGCGTCGGCGCGATTGGCGTCTCCGCCATGATGCACGGCTACCTCCCCTTCGACAAGGACGGCACACAGCTCGCGCCCTTCCGCACCTGGCGGAACACCATCACGGAAGAGGCGGCGTCGATTCTGTCGGAGCGGTTCGACTTCAACATTCCCCAGCGCTGGAGCATAGCCCACCTCTACCAGGCCATCCTCAAGGACGAATCCCATGTCGCCGACCTCGCGTTTCTGACCACCCTTTCCGGCTACGTCCACTGGCGGCTCACCGGCGAAAAGGTGCTTGGCGTCGGCGACGCCTCCGGAACGTTCCCCATCGACAGCGGGACAAACGACTACGACGCCGTCATGCTGGGGAAATTCGCCTCTCTGGTGGAGCACAAAGGCTACGGCTGGACGCTGCGGGACGTTCTCCCGAAGGTTCTTGCGGCAGGCGAAGCGGCCGGACGTTTGAGCGCCGAAGGGGCGAAGCTGCTCGATCCGACGGGCGGCCTCACGGCTGGCATTCCCCTGTGCCCGCCCGAAGGCGACGCCGGCACCGGCATGGTCGCGACAAACAGCGTCTCGCCCCGCACCGGCAACGTTTCGGCCGGCACTTCGGTCTTCGCCATGGTCGTGCTGGAAAAAAGCCTGTCCAGGCGCTACGTGGAAATCGACATGGTCACGACACCGGCGGGCGCGCCCGTCGCCATGGTGCACTGCAATTCCTGCACCTCCGACCTCGACGCATGGGCGAACATGTTCAGTGAAGTCCTCGCCGCCTTCGGCACGAACGTCGACAAGACAAGCCTCTATCAAACGCTCTACCGCAAGGCCCTGGAGGGCGCGGCCGACGGCGGCGGCATGCTCTCCTACAACTATTATTCGGGCGAACCCATCACCGGCATCGAGGAAGGGCGGCCGCTGTTCGTCCGCCAGCCCGACTGCCCGATGAGCCTCGCCACCTTTATGCGGGTCCTCCTCTATGCCACCGTCGCCACCCTGAAAATCGGCATGGACATTCTGGACGATGAGCAGGTGCGGCTGGAAAAAATGCTGGGCCACGGCGGTTTGTTCAAAACAAAGGGCGTCGGCCAGGGCATTATGGCGAACGCCCTGAACGTTCCGGTCGCGGTGATGGAATCGGCGGGCGAAGGCGGGGCCTGGGGCATCGCGCTGCTGGCTGCCTACATGCACGGCCGGGACGGAGGCGAACCGCTCGAAGCGTTCCTCGCCCAAAAGGTCTTTGCCGCGTTCAAGGAAGACTGCGTCAGCCCGAACGCCGGGGACCGCGCCGGCTTCCTCAGCTTTATGGAACGCTACCGGGCCGGCCTGGCGGTCGAAAAGGCGGCGGTCGAAAGCTTGCGCTAAGTATAAACATGATCTCCCCTTGAGGGAGAGAGCCGGGGTGAGGGTGCTTCGAACAGCGTTTTCTCGCTGCGGCGGGAAAAACCGTGGCAAACACCCCTCACCCCAACCCTCCCCCTCCGGGATGAGGGAGCATGTTTCCTACCCCTCGCACGCCAACTCGGTCGCCATCGCGGTCCATTCCCACAGCCGTTTCGGGTCGTGAAGAACGGTCGAAATATCCTTCATGATAATTTCGGTGCGGCAGCCGCGAATCGTGTCAAGGACCGGCGCGAGTTCCTTGCGCGCGCCGTCCAGATCCCATTTGCCATAGGCGAAAATGGCGGGGCTCGGCTTGTAGGAAAAGACGTAGTCGGTCCCCATTTCCTCCACCGCCTTGTCGACGTCGATCCACAGGCTCATGCTTACCCGGCGCAGCCGGGGAATTTTCCGCAGAAGGTGCATTTTGTTGTGGAGCGGTTCGCAACAGCCGTAGCAGTTGAGCCCGAAGCGTTCGAGATAGGGCAGTTCGTACTGGAGGCAGAATTCGTCGTGCATGTCGGGCGAGACTTCGGAAAAAATCTGCCCGGTGGAACTGCCCCAAAGATGCTCCAGCCGCACCGGATCGGGACGGTTCTCCGGGCCGGGGAGCTGGTCGGTGATGCCCAGGCCGCCCGAGCCGACGCGGTGGTTGCCGTTCGACACCTCGATAATCTGCATCGCCTCGAACTTGTCCATCATCTCGAGCAGCGCCTTGGTATAGCGCCGGCAGAGTGCGTGGATCAACTCCGAGTTTTCGTATATATCGATATAGAGGTTTTCGATGCCGTACCACTCCGCCATCTGATCCCACGGCGAGCACCACCAGTGCGGCATGCCTCTGCCGACGACCGGCGTCACGCCGTCCATGATGGCCGACAGGGCAGCCACGCGATGCTCGGTCAGTTCCCGGTCGAACGTCACCTCGGGGGTGTGGATGACCTCGACGTCCGCCATCTCCTTGATGACATTGACCCAGCCCACCGAATGTTCGATAACGGTGTTGCGCCCCGCCTCCTCCAGGCCGGTCTTGCTGCCGTCGATATCCTTGATGGCCCGCTTGACGCCATAATCGCCGAAGTTGCTGGTGGGGCTGCACACGTATGGCACAAAGACGACGGGGTCGACCACCATGTCGCCGGGGAAGTGCCGCCACTGGTACAATTCCTGCCGCAGGCCTTCCTCCACGTCACGGAGCCACGGGTCTTCACACAGAAGGGTGAGTTCGTCGTCGACGTTCATTTCGTGCCAGGGCACTTCATTGACCCATATCAGCGGCCGTTCCGCTTCCAGCGCATTGAGTTTGCGCCAGCGCTCGGCCCTGGCCGCCTGTTCGGGGAGGGAACCAATGCGGAATTTTTCTTCGCCGAGGCGGCGGAGGACATCGCAGTCGTGTTGTGAATACATCATCATCTCCAACAGGGCTTTATATTCCCTATTGTACCGCATATTTTCAATATATGCATTTTATATATCGCATTTATTTAATAAAATTACCCCAGTTACGTATTCTTATTAAATATAACCATTCACCATTTACTGGCAGAGCCTTCCCGCGTCCGTTGCACCGGTTCCAGACGAACTGATACCGGAGGAGGCATTGTGGAAGACCGTCCCACTCCATCGCAGGACCACTCATTTTTTCCGGCAAAGGCGTCTTACCCGCCCGTCTGGCGTGGACGTCCTCATCCCCCTTCCGGAGCTGGATCTTCTCGCCCGCCGACCTCGTGGCCTACCTCGACCTCCCCGGGACGACATAACCGTCCTAAAGGTCGAGCGGCGGAGCAGTGATACCGTGAATTTCCGGAACCGCGCGGCAGGAGAGGAGCTACTCGGATTGATAAAAACCGCACCACCTCACCTAACGTCACCCCGGCGTGCGGACACCCCACCAGCGGAGAAAGCGGGCGGTTCGGCCGGGGTCCACGGGAATAGACGGGTAATGCACCGAACTCACGAAGCCATCGGCTGCGTTCACGTATGTTTTTAAAATGCTTTAGTACTGCCCGGCGGCAGGGATGAGGAGTGGTTCCAGGATCTTCTGTTTCACACTCCGCGCCCGCCAGGATTCCAGCGTGACCCTGCTGGCGTGCAGGAGATCGCGGTCGAATTGCTCATGGGCCTGACCCGCCACCTCCGGACTGGACAAGGCCAGGCACGCTTCGTAATTGAGGAAATAGGAGCGGCTGTCCATATTGGCGCTGCCGACCACCAGCCAGCGGCCGTCCACCGCCATCGTCTTGGCGTGGAGGATGAGGTACGGCCATTCGTAAATCTCGATACCTGCCTGGAGCAGTTCCCCGAAAAAGCGCATCCCCATTTCCCGCACCATCCGCACATCGGTCACGCCCGGCAGGAGCAGCCGCACCCGCACGCCCCGCCCGGCCGCGTCCAGGAGCGCCCGGCGCAGATTCAGCGGCGGCACGAAATAGGCGACAGCGATGTCGAGCCGTTCCCGCGCGCCGGCGACGCCGAGTATGGCCATGTCGTACGTCGTGCTGTTTCTGGCGTCCGGCGTGGAGGCGATGACCCGCACGGTCGCCTGCCCGTCCGTCGGCAGCAGGGGAGAGGCCAACGCCTCGCCGGACCGGCTTTCCGCCGGAGCGTCATCGTCCACAAACGGCCGTTCCAGCGCCTGTTTGACTGGATTCAGGCACACCACCGGCAGGGTTTTCCCGACCCAGCCCCGGCCGCCCTGGCGCCAGGTCTGGTCGAACACGCGTTCCGCATCCAGCGCGGCCGGGCCGGAGACAAACAGGGCGGTGTCGCGCCAGCCGCTGATGCCGTCGCCTGTCTGGATGTCGGAGAGGTTGATGCCGCCCAGGATGGCGTGGCGGCTGTCGACGGCCAGGATTTTCCGGTGGTCGCGGTTGTTGCCGCGCACGATGGTCCAGGAGGCGAAGAACGGGTTGAAAACCCGCGCCTCGACGCCGGCCTCGGACAACTCGTTCAATTGGGCGATCAAGCCCCGGTGGAAGCCTGCCGCGTCGACGAGCACCCGCACCCGCACGCCCCGGGCCGCCGCCGCCTTGAGGGCGGCGAAGAATCTGTCGGTGGTATCGTCGTTTTCAATGATATACGTCTCGAAGGAAATGCTTTCCCGTGCCCCGTCAATCAGTTCCAGCATGGCCGGGTAGGCTTCGGCGCCGTTTTGCAGCAGGCGGGATTCTTCCACCGGGCGGGCGACGCTGCCGGTGTAGCGGTCGAGGGCGGCCTCGAACTCGGCCGAACCGACGGGCGCGGAGGGGTACTCGTATTCCACAAACGATCGCCACACCTGTTGCGACTTCATCGGAAAGGCGGTGCAGCCCAGCCCGGCAAGGGCCAGGCCGAGGGAGAGGACGGTAATGGATGCCGCTTTATGCCATAATGCCATGGCTTGTTGGAATTCTTTCAAAAACGACGACAAAAACGGCCGCGCATCCCGGCGTTGGCCCGATTTGATCAAGCCGCCGCGTCTCGACGGCGACCTCTCGTCCTGAACGCGACAAACGATGCCGGGATGGGTTCTGGTGGCGGGACAATCGGGCGCATCCTTCCCACCGGCCACAGAGAATAAGCCGTCCCACTACATCCATTGCCGCAAAATTTGTCCATGCGCAAATCGGGGGGACCTCTCCCTCTTGCGGCACGGTCGGAACCTCGACGCCGAATACCTTGCTGACCTGATGGGCGGGGGGTGAGCTGATGCGAAAAATGGTAGGCCGCACAATTTTCTGTAAAAATTGTTCCGACAATAATCCCAATCTTTTCATCTCACTCTCTGTTTATTTCTTGCCACCACAGATTTTTATAGTATCATATGACAATATGGTGGGTGTCAGAATGTTTTTGGAAAATTGATTCCTGGTTACACCGCCCGCCCACCCTCAACTTTTTCATGGACCGCTCCGTCCAGAGCAACCGCAAGGGGAGGCGCATCTTCGCCGATTACGTCAGGAACAACCGCACCCGCCCCCCGCGGTTTCGACGGCCCAGGCGGTGCTGATGGGATTGGCGGCGAAAAGTCGGCGGCGGAAAATCGTCCGGTGCGGCTTGAGGAAGTGGGTATCCGGTAGCGGTTTTTTGAAAGGATTCACCATGCGTCCGGCCATCAACGGCTCCACCACCGAATTATGCTCCCAACAGGATGACATCGCCATCGCCGCCGAGGCCGGTTACGAGGCGATTGAACTGCGGATGCCGAAGATCGAGGCATATTGTAAAACCGGCAGCCTGCGCGACCTTCGCGATCTGCTGGAAAAGAACGGTCTCCGAGCCGCAAGCGTCAACTCCATCGAACGCTGCACCCTGGGGGACGCCGCCTACGAGGACGGCATCGCCGCCGAAGTCGACCGTTTCGCCGCCACCGCCGCCGCCCTCGGATCGGAACTCGTCATCATGTGTCCCGGCGCCATCCAGCCGGAACACACCTGGGACGAAGTCGTCACCCGTTCCGCCGCCACCCTCGCCCGTCTCGCCGACGTCGCCTGGAAGCACCGTGTCCACCTGTCGTTCGAATTCCTCGGCTTCGACTGGTGTTCGATACAAACGCCTGCCGAAGCCTGGGCTGTGTCCAGGCCGCCAACCGCGGCAACCTCGGCATCACCGTCGATGTGGCCAATTTCCACTGCGGCCCCGCCCGGCTGGGCGAAATCGCCGCCCTGCCCGCTCACGCCGTCACCATGTTCCACGCCAACGACCTGCCCGACATGCCCAAGGCCGACATGGGCACTTACGACCGCGTCCTCCCCGGCGACGGAGCCGCGCCAGCCCTCGAGATAATACGGGAACTCAAGCGCATCGGCTATTCCGGCTACGCATCGGTCGAAACGTTCAATCATGAACTGAACAAGCTGCCGCCTCTCCAGGTAGCCGTTGACGCGCTCGCCAAGACCCGCGCCCTGCTTTCGCGCGCCTGATAACAGCGAGGAAGTCGCTGACAGTCACCGAGGCAGCGGTCATCGGCGGGGCCGGCATGGTGGGCGGACAGGCCGGATTTTCGGCGATGGCGGTGGGGCGATTTTTGTCTGTTTGATTCAGGACATCGTCCACGGAGTTTGCCACCGAAATGCGGGGCGGCGGGATCTGCCGCCGGGCGCGAGCGGCTGATCACTGTCCGGGATATTCTTCGGGGGAGTGCGGCAGCGCCATATCCTGTTTCCGGACGCTGACGCCTGTTTCCTTGCGGTAGGTTTGCAATAATTGCCACAGCGATTCGGCCGTGGCCTGCAGTTCCGCCGAAGCCTGGGCGTTCGCGCCCGCCCGCTCGGCGTTGTTGTTCGCGACCTGGCGCACCTGTTGCAGGCCGGCGACGATTTCCGACAGGGCGGTGAACTGCTCGGACGACGAGCGCATGACGTCCCGCATGTATTCGGTCAGCGTTTCCAGGGATTGGTGCACCGCCTCCAGCATCGTCGCCGTCTTGACGCCCATCTCCACGCCGCGCCTGGCGATTTCCACCGCGTCCTTCAGCATGGCGTCGGATTCGGTCGCGTGGTTCGCCGAATGGCGCGCCAGTCGCCGCACTTCTTCCGCGACGACGCTGAAGCCCTTGCCGTGCCAGCCGGCGCGGGCGGCTTCGATGGCGGCGTTGAGGGAGAGGAGGTTGGTCTGGAAGGCGATGTCGTCAATCGTCTTGATGACGGTGGCGACCTGCTCGGCCGACTTGGAGATTTCGTCGATGACCCGGTTCATCTCCGCCATGTCGGCGTTACCCTTCACCGTGTCCGTTCTCGCGCTTTCCAGAATGGCGTTGGCTTTTTCCACATAGCCGGCGTTGTCGTTCGCCTTGTCGAAAATCATCGATGTCGCCGACGCCAACTGGTCGAAGACCTGTCCCTGCTCTTCCGCTCCGGACGACAGTTCCTGGCTTGATTCGTTGACGTGTTCCGACACGCGGCTGAGTTCGCCGGCGGTGGCGGCGATCTGCCCGAAGATCCGCCGCAGGTCGTCCAGGTGCTGGGCGGCCTCCTGTTCGCGCCGGCCCAGTTCGGCCGCCATGTCGTTCAGGGCCTGCACCAGCAGCGCCGCCTCCTTTTGCCGCGGCACCTCCATGTGGCCGCCGTAGTCGCCGTCGCGGACCGACAGCGCGAACCGCGCCGCCGCGCGGATGGGCCGCACCAGCCTGCTGATGAGGGACACGGCCACAATCGCCACCGCCAGCGTCGCCGCCAGGAGGATGCTCCCTTCCGTCGCCGCATGGTAATAGATGGGCGCCATGAGCCGGTTTTCCATAATCACCGTCAGCACGTACCAGCCCGTCGTCTGCATCGGCACATAGGTGAGGATAACCCATTCGTCGTTGTCCATGCTGGGCGAATGCAGGCGCAGGATGCCTTTGCGGTTGTTCGCCATGTCGTCCCGGAGCCTGTCCCATGGCGCGTGGCCCTCGTCCGAGTCGGGAATGTTCGCCGGGTTGAAAAGGGACATGCCCTTCGCGACCGCCTCTTCATCCTCCTGTGCGATAAAAATGCCGTCCGGGTTGACGATGGAACAATAGCCGTATCTCGCCATGGAGCCGGGGATGCTGGCAATCGCGCCCTGCAGCCAGTCGATACTGACGTCGATGCCGACCACGCCCGAAAACATGCCGACTCGCTGGAACGGCACCGAATAGGTGACCATCAGGGCGTTCCCTGCGCCTTCGTCGAAATAGGGCATGGACCAGTGCGGCAGGCCGGTCCGTTTCGGCTCGGTGAACCAGGCGGTTTTCGGATCGCCCTGGACCGTGTAGTCGTAGGCAATCTCGGTGCGGGTGAAGCCGACGTTGCCGCGGCGCATCACATAGGGGGCAAACAAGCACCTGTCGTCGGAAAACGCGTATTCGTCGAAAATCACCGCGCCGCCGTAGATGGCGTCGGAGCTATCGTAGGCGTATTCGAGCGCGGCATAGATTTGGTCGGCGTTTTCGGTGCGGTTGGCGGTGAAGTGCCGCGACAGGGCGGTGCCGATCTGCGCGATGGCGCGAAAGCGCGTGTCCATTTCCGACGTGATATGGGTGGACAGGAGGTCCATCATCACTTCCGCATTCTCGAGGGCGAGGGTGCGGGTGGAGTAATAATTGTACACCCCGACGCACAGGCTCATGAGCGCCAGCGGCAGACAGATAATCAGGACGATTTGCCGCTTCAGTGACATAGTGGCGTACCTCTTCGGGTGACAGTGTCTCCACTATATCGCGGTTTGGAAAAGAATACCAGTCGGTTTCCCGCTTCGCTGCCGCCTGTTACCGATCGTCCTCGTCGTCGACGAGCGCCTTGGACAGCTCCGGGCGGATGGCGATGCTCACCCCCTTCGCCTTCGGCGGGGATGGTTTTGCCGGCCGGATTGTCGACCTGAACGAGGATTTCGCCGATTTCGGTGGCGATGTACGATTCGAGGGTATTGCCGAGATAGATGTTTGTCGTCACCCGCCCGTCGAGGACGCCCTGGCCCGCCGGGAGAAAGGTGAGCGATTCCGGCCGGCACATCACTTTCGCCCTGTCTCCCGGGCGGAGTTCCGGCGACCAGCGCGGGATGGCGAGGCGGTGGCCGTTCACCTCCACGCGGCACGTCTCGTCAATCTCCGTCACCGTCGCCTGGAAGAACGCCGCCTTGCCGATGAAACCGGCGACAAACACCGAAGCCGGATTCGCGTAGATTTCCGGCGGCGGGCCGATCTGCGCGATTTTGCCGCTGCGCATGACGATGATCCGGTCCGACAGGCTCATCGCCTCGGTCCGGTCGTGGGTGACGTAGATGGCGGTGATGTTCAGGGTCTTCTGGATGCGGCGGATTTCCACCCGCATTTGTTCCCGCAGGAGCGCATCGAGGTTGGACAGCGGTTCGTCCAGGAGCAGCACCGACGGCCCGACGATGAGGGCCCGCGCCAGGGCGACGCGCTGTTGCTGGCCGCCCGAGAGTTGCGACGGCGAGCGGTCGCCCTTCCCTTCCAGCCCGACGAGGGCGAGGAACTCGTCCGCCTTTTTCGCGCGCTCTCCGGGCGGCACGCCGCGGAGCTTCAGGCCGTAGGCGATATTGTCCCCGACGTTCATGTGCGGGAACAGGCCGTAGGACTGGAACACCATGGCGGTGTCACGTTTGTTCGGCGGCAGGGCGGTGACGTCGGTGCCGCCGATGGCGATGTGGCCGGCGCTGGGAATCTCGAACCCGGCGACCATGCGCAGCACCGTCGTCTTGCCGCAACCGGACGGCCCGAGCAGGGTCACCAGTTCGCCCGGCGCGATTTCGAACGACACGCCGTCGACCGCGTGGACATCCGCCCCGCCCTTCGGCTCGCGGAAGGTTTTGCGGACATCCTGAAGCAGCACCGATTTCGATAAGGCCATACGATCCTCTCACTCAGTTTGACGTGATGGTTTTGTCCAGGTGTTCGGAACTTCGGAGCAGCCGCCGCATCAGCCAGAAGACGAAGAAGACAATGATGATGAGAATCGTCGACAACACGCTGGCGAGGCCGAAGCGGGTGTTTTCGGAGAAATTGTAAATCTGCATGGTCAGGAGCTGCCAGCGGGCGGAGATGAGGAAGATGACCGCGCTCACCGCCGTCATCGAGCGGACGAAGGTGTACGACAAGGCCGAGATGAACGCCGGCCGAATGAGCGGCAGGACCATGTCCTTGAACACGACGGACGTATCGGCCCCGAGGTTCATCGCCGCTTCTTCGATGGAAGGGTCGATCTGCTTCAGGCTGGCGATGCCTCCCTCCATGCCGACGGGGAATTCGCGCACGACAAAGTTGATGACGATGATGAGGCCGGTCCCGACCAGCAGCAGCGGCGGCTTGTTGAACGCCATGACGAAGGCGATACCAAGGAGCGTGCCCGGCAGCGCGAACGGCGTCATGATGAGGATTTCAAGCAGCCGCTTGAGCGGGAAGCGCTTCCGCGCCAACAGGAGCGCCGCGATCATCGCGAGCAGGCCGGCCACCGGCGTCGCGGCGGCGGCGAGGGTGACGGTGGCGGTGATGGAATCCCAGCCGCGCTGCACCGCTTCGACGATGTTCTCGGTCGAGAACGAGTAGTCGATGCCCCAATTCCGGACAAAGCACCCGGCGACGACGGTGGCGTAGAGGAGCACGATAAAGATGGAGATCGCCGCCATCACCGACACCAGCCCCGCCTTGCCGCCCCGGCCGACAAGTTCAATCAGCCGGCCCGACGGCTTGCCGGTCACGGTGACGAACGAGCGGCGGCTGATCCAGTAGCGCTGGATGAAGAAGGCGGTGATGGTCGGCATGAGCAGCAGGAACGACAAGGCCGCGCCCCAATCCATCCGGTTCATGCCCATGGCTTCGTTGTAGGCTTCGACCGAAAGCACGTAATAGTTGCCGCCAAGGATGAGCGGATTGGCGAAGTCGGCGAGCGAGTTGACGAAAACGAGCAGCCACGCGCTCAGGATGCCCGGCAGCGACAGCGGCAGGGTGATGGTTGTGAAGGTGGTAAAGCGGCTGGCCGAAAGATTGAGGGCGGCTTCCTCCATCGTCGAGTCGATAGCCGCCAGCACGCCCGACAGGGTCATGAAGGCGATGGGGAACATGCCGATAACCTGCGCCAGCACCAGGCCGGTGAGGCCGTAGACATCGAAGTCGAGACCGAGGAGTTGTTTCGACACCAGCCCGTTCCTGCCGAACAGGAGGATGATGGACAGGGTGAGGGTGAACGGCGGCGAAATCACCGGCAGGGTCGCCATGGCGGCGAAGAAGCGCTTCCACGGCACGTTGGTCCGCGACAGCGCAAAGGCGAAGAGGTAGCCGATCACGGTCGAAATGCTGGCGGTCAGGACGCCCAAATACAGGCTTCGCTTGAGGGCGGCCATATATTGCTTCGACGCCAAGACGCCCCGCCAGGTATCGAGCGAGAATTCGCCGTTGTACATGAATGTGAGCCGCGCCGCCTCAAACAGCGGATAGGCGACAAAGACGCCGACAATGACGAACATGCCGACGACGGCGAAGCCGGTGATGGCGTCCCGGACAAACTTCAGCACGCCGGCGACAAAGGCGAACACCACGACGGCGGCGATAAACACCAACCCCATCAAGTGCAGGTATTCGGCCCCGCGCGAGAAGTCGGCGGCCGCCACGCCCACGCCGCGCACCTCGCGCGTCTCCTCGTCGAAGACGGGATGAAAAAAGACCATATGCGCCCGCCCGTCCAGGGTCACCCGCCCCGGCACCTGGAACACCTCCTCGTACATGGCGGATTCGACGCCCTGGTCGACTGTCCCCTTGTTGGCGGGATCGTTCAGGTATGAGGCGAGCGCGTCCGTGCCGGCGTGCAGGGGCGCGTCGCCGTAGCCGGGGAAGTCGTCATAGAGGGCGATCTGCGTGTCGCCGTCGGAGTGATGTTTCGGCCACGCCGCCATCTCCTGCGGGTCGGCGGGCGCGTTCGAAACAATGGCGGCGGTGGTGGAGCGGGCCTGGCGTTCCGTCAGGTCGACGAACGCCGACGACAGGTTGCTCCAGGCCCACCAGGCGAAGAGGCTGAACGCCAGCAGGAGGGCGACGTAAGCTATGAGACGCTTTCGCGTGAACATGCTACCTCCGAAATGGTGCGTTCAGGAACGGAACAACTTGCCATTGCCGTTATTACCACTTTGGACGTCACCCCGGCGTGCACATGTCCGCCGTGCGGCAAACGGGTGGTTGTGCCGGGGCAGCCGGATAAACGCTCGCTGCGCGATAGTATTCATCTTTCGGTGCACGTGTAGCCAAGCGCGTCCACGATTGCCCCGGCACAAGGACACGCCCCTCGCCCGGTTCGACGCCGCACCGCCGGGGTGACGAAGGGGTGAATACCACTGTCTCCCGGTAGACGTCCCCAAGCCCATACTCGTTAATTATACTGCGACGTGATTTCCCGGTTCCACCGGTCAAGCAGGCGGATCTTGTTCGCCGCGTCCCATTCATCGTCCTGGTCCACCAAGTTGAGGGATTGGAAGAACCCGTCCGGGTCCTGGCTGTCGACAAGGGGAATCATCTGCCAGTTGTTGAACACGTTCCTGGCCTGCTCGCTGGAAATCATCCAGTTGTACAGTTTTTTCGCCGCGACCGGGTTGGGGCCGTCCTTGACGAGAGACATTGAGGCGGTCTCGTACCCCGAGCCGTCGGACGGAACGACGATGCCCAGGTCCGCGCCCTGGCTCGCCAGGCGGAGCTGGTCGTGGCGGTAGCCGATGGCGATGGGGATTTCGCCGATGGCGCAGCTCTTGCCCGGGGCGGAACCGGACTTCGTGAACTGGTCGATGTTGTCGGCCAGCTTTTTCATGAATGCGAAAGCCTGGTCCTCGTCGCCGTTGAAGAGGCGGATGATGTTCGTCACCATGTTGTAGGCGGTGCCGGAGGTGGACGGGTGGGCGACGCGGATTTGTTTGCGGTATTCGGGCTTGATCAGGTCGGCCCAGGTTTCGGGCGGGGTGAGGCCGAGTTCGGCCATGCGTTTGTTGTTGTAGCAGAAGGAAATCGGCGCGACATAGAGGCCAATCCAGTAATTGTCCTTGTCGCGGTATTTCGGCGGGATATTGCGGGCGACCGGCGAGGCGTAGGGGGCGGTCAAGCCCTTGTTCTTCAGTTCGATATGCATGGTGCCGACGCCGCCGACCCAGATGGCCGCCTGCGGGTTGGCTTTTTCGGCCTCGATACGCGCGACCGCTTCGCCGCCGGAGAGCCGCACCCATTCGACCTTGATGCCGGTCTCTTTCTCGAACGCGTCGAACAGTTCTTTCGCGACCGGTTCCTCGGTGCCGGCATAGGCCTTGAGGACCTCGCCGCCGAAGGCCGACGACACCGACAGGACAACCGCCGCAACCACGCCAAACAATGAGGTCAATACGGATGGACGCATACGCTTCTCCTTGTAGGTAGGATGTACACGCGCATGGTACCGCCTCGGGCGGTTGCCGTCAATGCGTCCCCGCGTCAACGCCTCCAAGATATGTCTTCTGTACCATCGGGTCGTTAAGGAGGTCGGCCGCTTTCCCTTGCATCGCCAGGTGGCCGACATCGAGGACATAGGCGCGGTCGGCGAGTTTGAGGGCGGCCTTGGCGTTCTGCTCGACCAGGATGACGGTGACGCCGGAGCGGTTGATCTCCTTTATGGTCTGGAAGATTGACTTGACCACGAGCGGCGCGAGGCCGAGGCTGGGTTCGTCCAGGAGGAGCAGGGTCGGGTCTGCCATGAGTGCCCGGCCGATCGCCAGCATCTGCTGTTCGCCGCCGGAAAGCGTGCCGGCCATTTGCGAATTGCGTTCCTCGAGCCGGGGGAACATGTCGTAGATCCAGCGCAGGCGGGTGTCGATCCATTCGTCGTCCATGCGGGTGAACGCGCCCAGGAGCAGGTTTTCCCGCACCGAGAGCGGGCCGAACACGCGCCGTCCCTCGGGCGATTGGGTAATGCCCAGGCGCACCACCTCGTGGCTTTTCAGGAGATCGATGCGCGTGCCGTTGAAATGGATGGAGCCGCCGGTCGGCCGCACCAGGCCGCTGATCGCCATCAGCGTGGTGCTTTTGCCTGCGCCGTTCGCGCCGAGGATGGAGACGAGCTCCCCCTTTTCGACGGTGATGTTGATATTGTGCAGCGCGCCCACCGGGCCGTAGTTGACGCTCAGATCCTTCAATTCCAGCATGTCAGTCGTCCACTCCCAGATAGGCTTCGATGACGCGTTGATCCTTTTGAATTTCCTCCGGCGTTCCCCGCGCGATGACGAGGCCGTTTTCCAGCACCACCAGCTTGTTGCAGACGCGCATGACAAACCCCATGTCGTGTTCGATAAGCATGATGGTGATGCCGCGTTTCTTGATGCGGCGGATGAGGCTGCGGAGTTCCACCGTCTCCTGGTCGTTCATGCCGCCGGCGGGTTCGTCAAGGACCACCATGCGCGGGTCGGTCGCGAGGGCGCGGGCGATTTCGAGCAGCCGCTGATCGCCGTACGACAAACCGCCCGCCGGCGCGCGCCAGCGATCGGCCAGGCCGACGAACTCCAGTTCCTCCATGGCGCGGGCGATGGCGTTGCGCTCCTCCAAGGCCTTGCCGGGCAGGGACAGCATCGACGCGACGATGCCGGTCCGCATGCGGCAGTGCCTGCCGGAGAGGACGTTCTCGAGGACAGACATGTGCGGAAACAGCCGGATGGTCTGGAAGGTGCGGGCGAGGCCGAGCTCGACCACCTTGTGCGGCTTCAGCCGCGCCAGGCGGCGCTGGGCAAAGAAGATGTCGCCCGAGTCCGGCGGGGTGATGCCGGTCACCAGGTTGAAGACGGTGGTCTTGCCCGCGCCGTTCGGGCCGATCAGGCCGAGGACGTCCCCCTGGGTGACCTCGAACGACACGCCCCCCACAGCCACCAGGCCGCCGAAGCTTTTGGTCAAGCTGGATATGGAAAGGAGGATCATAGGTATTTGTCCCGATACGGTTCCGGCAGGTTGTAGTGCCGCCGGGGCGCAGGGAACAGGCCCTGCGGCCGGAAGATCATCATGACGACGAGGGCGGCGCCGAAGATCAGCATGCGCCCGCTTTGCAAGCCGCGGAACAGTTCCGGCAGGCCGATGACCAGGAACGAGCCGATCAGCACGCCGCGCTGGCTGCCGCGCCCGCCCAAGATGACGATCATGAACAGCACCACCGACTCCCAGTACGAAAACGACCCGGGCGAGATGGTGCGCATCTGCGTCGCGAAGATGGTGCCGGTAAAGCCGGCCCACACCGCGCCGATGACAAAGGCGGACAGCTTGCAGCGGGAGGTGTTGATGCCCATCCCTTCGGCCGCGACCACGTCTTCGCGGATGAACTTGAGGGCGCGGCCGAAGCGGCTGTGTTCGAGCCAGCGGAACAGGAACATCGACACCGCGACAAAGCCCCAGATCAGGTAGAAGAACTGCCACGGCTTGGTCAGCCGCAGGCCGAACAGCATCGGCCGCTGAATGCCGACGATGCCGTTCGCGCCGCCTGTCAGGCCGAAGATGTCGTTGATGAGGGCAATGCGGACGATCTCGACAATGCCTATCGTCACCATGAGGAGATAATCGCCCCGCAGGTGGATGATAGGCGCGGCGACGGCGAGGGCGAACAGCCCGGCCGCGAAGCCGGCCACCGGTATGGTCGCAAAGATGGGGACGCCGTAGTGGGTGTTCAGGATGGCGGTGGCGTATGCGCCGACGGCGAAGAAGGCGGCGTGGCCCATGTGGAACATCCCGGCGTGGCCGAGGATGATGTTAAGGGACAACGCCAGCACCGCATAGATGCCGACCTGGTTGAGGACGCCCAGCCAGTAGGTGCCGAGGCCCAATTCCGGCAGGGCGAAGAAGAGGACGACGCCGATGGCGGCAAGGATTTTCCGCTGGTTCGTCGTCATAGTTTTTCCGCCACGCGTTCACGCAGGATGCCGGTCGGCCTGACGACGAGGATAAGGATAAGGACGGCGAAGGTGATGGCGTCCCGCCAGGCGAGCGAGACATAGGCCGCGCCGAACGCCTCGACCAGCCCCAGCAGCAATCCGCCCAGCATCGCGCCGGGAATGTTGCCGATGCCGCCGATGATGGCGGCGGTAAAGGCCTTGAGGCCGTACATCTGGCCCATGTTGAAATTGATCTGGCCGTAGTAGATGCCGACCATCACCCCGGCCAGCCCGCCCAGGGCGGGACCGATCATGAAGACGATGGATATGACCCGGCGCACGTCGATGCCTATCAGTTTTGCCGCGCCCTGGTCGATGGCGGAGGCGCGGATAGCCAGGCCCATCCTGGTGCGGTTGATAAAAAGGTAGAGGACAAGCATGACGACGACCGAACACACCAGGACAAAGATGCGGATCAGCGGCACGTTCTGCCCCGCGATTTGAATCGTCAGGTTGGGAATGATGCCGGCCGGATAGGCGTGGTACTGCGCGCCCCAGATAAGCATGATGGCGTTCTGAAAAAAGATGCTCGCGCCCAGCGCCGACACCACGGCGGAGAGCCGGTCGGATTTCCGGAGCGGCCGGTAGGCGACCCGTTCGAGCAGATAGCCGACCAGCGCCGACATCCCCATGACCATGACGGCGATGACCAGGAGCGCCGGCCCGGTGCCGATGGCTCCGCCCATCCCGAAGGAGACCAGCAGGGTAAAGCCGAGGTAGGCCCCGAGGGCGAAGAGGTCGCCGTGGGCGAAGTTGATCAGCTTCAGGACGCCGTACACCATGGTATAGCCGAGGGCGATAAGCGCATAAATGCCGCCGACGGCGAGGCCGTTGGTGAGTTGTTGGATAAAAATTTCCATCGATACCTTCTAGTTAATTCACAATACACAATTACTTCTGTCCAAAACAATCCCGTAGCAAAGATCAACCCGCCTGCCCCTATAATGGCTATGGGCTTACCGTTCTAATCGCACGGCGACACTGTTTTAGACAAGAGCGATTCCGAATTCACAATTATGGATCACTTGGTTAATGCACAATGTGCATTCGATAAGTCTCACATAATTGTTCATTGTTCATTGTTAATTGTTCATTAAAGCTACGGAACAAGCCGAAACACCCCTTCCCCGTCGACCCGATAAAGGCGATACACGTCGCCGACGCGGTCGCCCTTTTCGTTGTAGGAGATGTCGCCGGTAAAGCCGGGGAAGTTTTTCAGATCGTTGTGGAGATAGTCGCCGATGTTTTCGGCGGTGACTTCGTCGATGTTCTTCGCCGCTTCGACGATGGTGAGGAACGCGTCACCCGCCATTATGGACCACACCGAGGTGGGCACGCTGTTGAACTTCTCCTGGTAGGTCTTCATGAACGACTGCGCGGCGGGGCCGGTCAGATCGAGCGGGCCGGGAGGGCTGATGAACATGTAGCCTTCGGCCGCGGCCGTGCCGGAGATTTCGATCAGCGCGGTGTTGTTGGTGGCGTCGCCGCCGATCATCGCCACGTCCCAGCCCATGTCCATCTTTTGACGGAGCAGCATCGCCGCTTCGGGGTAGTAGCCGGTGAAGACGATGATGTCCGGATTCTTGGATTTCATCGAGACCAGGCTGGTGGTGTAGTCCCTGTCGCCGGCGGTGATGGCGTCGTAGAAGACGATGTCGACCCCGGCCGCTTCGAACAGGCCCTTGCACTCTTCGGCCAGGCCCTTGGCGTAGGCGCTGTTGTCGTGGAGGAGGGCGATTTTCTCATAGCCCATCTCGCTCACCTTGGCGGTCATGACCTTACCTTGGTCGTCGTCGCGGGGGCAGGTGCGGAAGAACAGGGGCATGCCCTTTTCCGACAGGCGGATGGAGGTGGAACCGGTGGCGATCTGCACGACCCCCTCGTCGTCGTAGATGCCCTGGGCCGCTTCGGCGATGGCCGAGCCGTAGGTGCCGACGACCGCGACCACGCCGGAGGAGACGAGGCGCTGGGCCGCCAGGGTGGCGGTGCGCGGATCGCCCGCGTCGTCGCCGACCTCGATTTCGATGGGCCTGCCGTTGATGCCGCCCGCGTCGTTTATCTGCGCCGCCAGGGTCTGGACGACGTTGACCATGTCCTGGCCTTCCGACGCCCACGCGCCGGTGACCGGACCCATGACGCCGATGCGGACCGGCTCGGCCGCGTGGACGGCGGAGGCGCATCCGAGAAGGGCGATACCCACCAATGCGAGAATGGACGTGCTGCGCATTTCCTGTCTCCCCTACTGTCATACACCAAAATAGATAACACCATAGCTGCACGACGCCAGCCGTCGAGGCTGGCTCATGCGTGAAAGCACACTCGGTACGAGGGGGTAACTGTAAACCAACGACGGGGATGTGGCAACAAAAAACGTGTGTGGAGAAGGAACGGCCGAGGGAGACGATTGAGGTAGTTGTAGCGAAATGCGCGTGCCCGTGGATTCCGGCCGAACCGCCCGTTACTCGCCCTGTTCAATGTCCGCACGCCGGAATGACGGGTGGGGTGGGCGCGGCCCGTTCAGCTCAGCTCCACGTGATCACTCTTGAAACGTCTCCATTCACCCTGCCGTCACCCCGGCGTGCGGACCTCCACCAGCGGGGAAAACGGGCGGTTCGGCCGGGGTCCACGGGAGAAAGCGGTGAATGCACCAGACTCGAGCCCATTCACCACCACTCGTTCCCTTAGCCGATTAATCCGCCGGTACCACCGCCGGGGTGGTCTTGTCGGGCGAAATAAGCACATCGAAGATTTCCGGGGCCAGTTCCACCGGTGCGCCGTCGGGCGGCAGGTCGGGGAACAGTACCGGGCTGGTCGCGGTGATGGTATAGAGGGCGTTGCGGGGCCGCTCGCTCCCGAGTGAAATATGGACGCTGAAGTTTGCGCTGCAACCGGGCATAATGGTGGTCGGTTCCACCGTCGCCCTGCCCCGGTCGTAGCCGGTGCCTACGTAACTGGAGACGGCAAAGCGCATGTCCACGTTTTCGCAGGGGATGTCCGAGAAGTTGGTGATAGTCCCGGCCACGGCGATGCGGCGGGTCTTGTCCGAGTAGATGCGGTCCGCCTGGACGATAAGACCGCGCTGGCGCGAGGTGTCTTTCGGCCCCGGCAGGACGCGGATGCGGAAGCCAAGCTGGAAGCTGACCCCGTCCGGCACGTCAAAGCCGCATGCGGCCGTTACTGCCGTCGCAGCGGCAAGAATAAGAATGCACAATTTTGTCTTCATACTGTATCCCGGTCCCTCCCGGGATCAAGTTTCGCAACGCCGGCGCCGCAGTCAAGGGCCGACTTCACTCCAGTGGCGGCGGCAGCATCCTGTACGACGACCCGCGAACCGACGCCTCCGGCCGCGCCGCCGGCTTGTCGCCGCCCACCAGCACCAGGAGCTGCTCCACCGCCTGGCCGAGGGTGTCGGCCTGCTCCGCCAGCCCGGCGGCGGCCCTGGCCTCGTTTTCCGACGCGGCGGCGGCGTTCTGGGTCGTCTTGTCGACTTCGGCGAGGGCGGCGTTGATCTGGTCCACCCCCTGCGCCTGTTCCGACACGACGCGGGCAATATCGTTCACCAGGGCGCCCACGGTGTCGTTCGACTCGCGGATGGAGGCGAAGCTTTTGTCCAGCCTGGTGGAAATGTCGACGCCGTGCTGTACGCTGCGGATGGTGAATTCGATCAGTTCGGTGGTGTCGCGGGCCGCCTGGGCAGACCGTCCGGCGAGGTTGCGGACCTCGTCCGCCACGACGGCAAAGCCTTTTCCCGCCTCGCCGGCCCGGGCCGCCTCGACAGCCGCATTCAGGGCGAGCAGGTTGGTCTGGAAGGCGATATCCTCGATCGTCTTGACGATGTGGCCGATCTTCTCCGACGATTCGCTGATCTCCGCCATCGCGCCGGTCATGGCCTCCATGTGGTCGGCCCCTTCCTTGAACAGGGCGGCCGCACCGTCCATGGTGGTGCGGGTCTTTTCCGCCTGGTCGGCGCTCTGGCGGGTCGCGCTGGCGATTTCTTCAAGGGCAGAGGCGGTTTCTTCCAGCATCGACGCCTGGTCGGTGGTCGATTTCGCCAGCATGTCGGCCGAATCGCGGATTTCGTTGGCGGCGCTGCTGACATTGTCGGAACTGAACCCCAGGTCGGTGGCGATCAGCCCAAGGGTGCCCTGAACCCGCCGGCGCATCCATATGACCGCCGCGGCGACGATAACCAGGGTGATGCCGATGAGGGCGAAAAGGATGGTGTGGCTAAGCCTGGTCAGGTTGGCGGCCTCGGCGTCGAGCCGCGCCAGCCGGACCGACAGCAACCGTTCGAATTCTCCCACCGGGGCCTGGATCGCCATGGCGGCATCGAGGTAGGCCGGCCCGTGAAGGATAGCGGAAGCGCGCAGGCGCGCGTCATTCGTCTCTTCCGGCGTCGCCTCCTCCACCATGGTCATGGCCTCGACCTCCAGTTTGGCCGGTTCGCCGCTGAGGCGGTTCGCTTCCGACAGGTTGCCGCGCTCTTCGTCGGTAAAGCCTTCTTCGACGTAGAGGTCGTCCAGCGGCACCGACCGTCCCGGCGCGACCGTGGCATCGGCCGGGCGCGGCGTCTGGCCGGAGCGGACATTAATGATGTTGAAATACGCATCCTTGAACAGCGCTTCGCCGCTAACGACATAGCTGCGGACGTTCGCCGTCAGGCCGAAGGAGTTGTCGGCCGTTTCCCGCGACAGGGCGAGCGAGCGAAGCTGGGCCTGCTGTACCGTCCGCGCCTAAATCGACGCGCGCATCAGGAGCAGGACCATGGCGACAAAGAAGACGAGCAGCACGATTCCGCCGAAGGTGACAAGCCGGACAAATGTCTTGATATTCATTGTCTTTCCTTTACTTGCCTGCTGCCGCGAATGATATACCTAAATCGTTTAAATGCGGATCATACACCGAGGCGGTACAAGTCGCGCGTGCCATTCATTAGGTGTTATAGTATGCGATCAACGGTTAAGCAAGGAGAATTCCTACCATAAACATCGTGTATACTCCCACTTGACTTTTTCGCGTCATAATTGAACCACTTCTTTTTTCCAAGCCAAGCAACCCGCATCGCGACGCGAAAGAAAGGCACAATACGTATATTTTCCTGTGTACACAGGGAGTTAGGAATTGATGGGATGAATTTGATTCGCGTCAACCACCACCCACGGTGTACCTGATGCAGCGATAAATCAACCGGATTCGGAATTCGGGAGAAACCGTGCCACGGCGCATAATTAATTACCCCCCCCGGTGGGA